>JACZYS010000105.1 GCA_022570975.1 Candidatus Zixiibacteriota bacterium
GCTCCATCTGCCGTCGAATAGTCAGCGGACCGTTCGACCGCTCGAGATAGATCGCCTCTAACGAGAGCGAATCCAGCGTCCGCAGCTCGATATCGGTCATCTCCTCATTGAGGTGGAGCAGCAGAGCCAGCTCTTCGTCTGAAACCGGAAGGACAGATTTAATAATTTCCTGAGAAGCTCCGGCCTTTAACATCTGGCTGGCTACTCTTATTATTTCTGAACGGTCACGACGGGTACTTGAACGTTCGTCTCTGACAGCATCGTTACCG
The DNA here is from genome assembly GCA_022570975.1 of Candidatus Zixiibacteriota bacterium. GTDB lineage: Bacteria > Zixibacteria > MSB-5A5 > GN15 > FEB-12 > JACZYS01. The sequence goes on from JACZYS010000105.1 coordinate 270, forward strand.
TATGCGGAGATGGCCGTATTTCTATTTGGAGCGGCATTCAATTTTCCCAGCTGGACATATTCCAGTTTATCTGATTCTATATTTAAAACATTTTCTGTTTCGGTGAACATTCCCTCTGCGTTGGGCAAGATTTCTTTATTTTCTGTGGTCGCTTTCTTTTTCCGGTTTGTTATCATTGAATATAACCGTACCGTCAAAAGAGCGGCTAGTATATAGCCGGCCATGTTTAGACCCGTATCAATTAGTAATGCTTGTGAAATATCCATTTTCACTCTCCTTTAATATTATGCCTTAATATCTATATGTTCTTGCTGGCTGTCCTGGGACTCTTCTGGATTTTCTTCATGATTGTCTTGACTTTTTTCTGAAGCAGAATTGTCTGCAGGCTGATTATCATCTTGTTTATTGTCTTCTTCATTTTTGTTTCTTTCTGAAAGCTCTACTATATCTTTTTTTCTTTTTGAGATCTTCTTTCATCTTCTCCTTTAGGGCATTGGAAAAATTATCTTTATTTTTGTTCTTTTCTTTTTCAGGTCGTTCAACTTTTTTGACAATTTCTCCGGTAACAGCGTTACTTCTGTTATCCACTTTTTCTATAGGAGCACTCATACAATCCTTACATTTATCCGGTCATGGAAAATTTCTCTTTGACCATTCCTCTGAGTTTTAATACCGCTCTGGTATGAATCTGGGAAACCCTGGACTCTGAGATGGACATAACTTCGCCAATTTCTTTTAGAGTCAGCTCTTCGTAGTAATACAGAGAGATTACCAGTTTTTCCTGATTAGAAAGACGATCTATAGCAACTACCAGGTAGGCTCTTAACTCATCCTTTTCTATATCCTTCAATACCGATCCTGCGGTCAGATCAATTATTGTTTCAATTCTTGGGACCTGTCGGCTGTCATCTTCGCGATAAATAATTTCATCAAGAGACAGCATATTGGTGCCGGTTACATCATCCAGAGAAAGATGCAGTTCCTGCATGGTTATTTTCATATATTTGGCCAGTTCCGTTTTTTCCGGCGGACGACCAAACTTGTTTTCAAGAAAAGTAAAAGCTCTTTCTATTTCTCTGGATTTGGCACGAGTAGATCGCGGTACCCAGTCAAGAGCTCTGAGCTCATCTAAGATTGCTCCTCTGATTCTTGGTACAGCATAAGTCTCAAATTTTACTCCGCGATCAGGATCATAGTGACTGAACGCTTCTATAAGGCCAATAACTCCGGTGCTTACCAAATCATTTAACTCTACGGATTTCGGAAAACCCATGGCCATTCTTGTTGCCACGTTACGAACCAGAGGAACATACTTATCCAAAAGTTTGCGTCTCATATCCAGAGTTTTATGTTTGTTATATAGTCTCCAATCCCGTTCAGAAACATTCCAGCGATTTGTTCTCCGGGTAGTAAAAGTAGCAACCGCCTGCTCAACTGAGACGGCAACTGTCTTTTTTGATTTAACCTGAGTTCTCTTCTTAACAGGTTTCCGGCCCGGTTTCCTACGTTCGATTAGTAAAGATTTTGCCATATACGTACTATTCCTTTATATCGGCTTCTGCCGCGTTCTCATTTATTCCCTGGTTAGAGAGCTTCTCTAGATCAATTCTCTGGGGAGCATTATTTCTAATTAGAGAGCGTGACATGTTGTTAAATAACTGCACCACAATTGATTCCGGAGAGAGCTCAGCTATTGGTGTTTGCTTCATTACGGATTTTCTGATTTCCTCGGATTCCGGAAGGTTTCCAAAAAGAGGTAATTCTCTTTCTAAGAATCTGCTGGTTAAAGCCGTGAATTTCTGGAAAATGTATTTTGTCTCATCAGAATTTATTGTCCGATTGATTAACAGACGGCAGTCCAAAATTGGGTTGGCCTGTATTAAAAATTTAAAAAGTCCATAGCTGTCTGAAATTGAGGTCAACTCCGGAATCATTACCAGCAAGTTTATATCTGAACCATGAGCAACTATCGTTGAAGATTTTGATATTCCCGATGGATGGTCAAAAATCACCAGATCATAGGAGGATGCATCCGCTCTTAGTTTTTCTACTAATTTTGCTATAGGAGCAATTTCATTTAAGTCAGTAAATTCCTTATTGCTTGGTGATGCCAGAAGGTCAAGATTCTCTCTTATGGTTGTTATTGCTTCATATAGTGAAAGTTCACCTTTCATATAGTTAACCACCCCAAACTCGGCGCGTAAATTTGAGAGAAGGTGCAGATTGCCGCTGTTGAAATCTGTATCAACCAGAAGAACACGTATGTGCATCCGTGATGTGATGTCAGCGAGACTGTTTGCAAAGACACTTTTACCCACTCCCCCTTTACCGGAGAGAACAGAGATAAACTTAGTTTTCCGGTCTAATCCGGAGGCGTGATTATCTATATATGATTTAATTCTATTCATTGTTGTCTCCACAATTCATAAGTCTGGATGCATACAAAGCCGGCTCCGGTGATTTAAGCAATGGTCGGCCACCCGGTTTGTCGGTTACAAATGCAATCTTAGCCCCGGTTGACATTGATGCTTCTGCTAAAGTGCCGATGCAGTCGGTGAGATCAGTCATGGTAATCACCAGATGAGTAGGTTTAACAGGCATTATGAGGTTAGAAAATTCTTTGATATCTTTTGAGCGGGTAACGGCTGAAAAGACGGCAAAAATTAAATCGGGTTTGATAGTTTTTATTGCATCCTCAATTTTCTTGAGGCTTTCACTGTTTTTTTGAAGAGCAGGCGTATCAATCAGCCAGATTGCTTTGTCATCAGTTTTGTTTGATATTTCATTTTTTTCAATAGTTTCTATTCCCAAAAAATCAGCGCAAGTATTGAGTTCTTCATGAGCACCTAATTTCATGTCATCCAGACTCATAAGTTTGACCGTTTCTTTTTGAACGGAAATCAATGAAGCTGCCATTTTGCTTAAAACCGATGACTTACCGCTCCCTGCCGGTCCAATAAACATGACTTTACTTAGTGATTTTATTGACAGCGAAGGAAGCATCATCGCTGATAGTCTTAAAGTCAGAATCTTGTTTGCTTCCGTCTGAAAATTATCGTCGTTAACAGCCAAAGCCGTTAAATCTGAAATAATTATTTTAATAAATTCATCAGGAAAGTCTGAATCGTGCAGGGCTTTGCTAAGATTATCCTGCAAAACAGAAAGATTACTTTTTGGATTCAGATCTGATAGCTGTGTTAAAATCTGGTTGAGTTTAATTTCTATATTTTCTATTCGGTTATTTAATTCTAAGTTGCTGATCTGAGTCGTTAGTTTTTCTGTCGGTTCTGTCGGCGGAGACGCAAGTATAATTTCTTCAGTAATTTCATCACCGGGCGAAATTTCACTTCCTAATTTGGGCATGACCGGTGATATTTCTCTTGCAATTTCATTCAGGTCACGACGCGGTGACGCAAGCAACAGAGATGACTGAGATACCGATGGTTTTTCGAGACAAGCTGTTACTTCAACTCTGCTGTTACCGGAGTCATCGGTTACGTTTCTGGTTTTTAATACAATCGCATCACCACCCATTTCCAGCCGTACTTTCTTCATCGCCGAGGATGAGTTCTCTGCTATAAATGATTTAATTATCATCTTCTAACCTCACTATACCGGTTGATACTAACTCTACCTGGGGAAGGATTTCATTGTAGGATATAACTGAAAGGGCCGGGTATGATGATTCAATAAGTCTATACAGGGCCAGTCTAATATTGGGAGAACATATGCACACGGGTGTATGGCCTCCGTTTTGTGCCGATTCAATCCGACTACCAATCTGCTTGAGCAGGCTTTCTGAAAGGGCAGGATCCAACAACAACATCAAACCTTGCTTGGTACTCTGGATTGAGTCAGATAGCTGCTGCTCCAAAGCCGGGTCAATGGTGAAAACGTTAATCCTTCCGTTTTTATCTTTGTAAATTTCTGTTATCTGTCTTTTGAGTGCCATTCTTACATACTCTGAAAGGACATCGGTATCTTTGGTGGCTGCTATATAATCCGAAAGGGTTTCAAGAATGGTTGAGAGGTCTCGGACCGGCACTCGTTCTTTGAGTAGAGCCTGGAGAACTTTTTGTAAGGTTCCCAGTGGTACAATTTCCGGGATTACAGAATCAACCAAGGCCGGATAATCTTCTTTGAGAGTATCAACCAGATGCTGAACATCCTGTCGTGATAATATCTCATAAGATGAACTTCTGATTTGTTCGGTCATGTGAGTTGCAAGTACAGCCGATGGCTCAACCACGGTGAACTGTTTGGCTTCTGCAATCTCCTTGAGATTTGGAATAATCCAGGTCGATTCCAGTCCAAAGGCCGGGTCTTTAGTTTCAAATCCGTCCAGATGGTCATCCACGTACCCCGGATTAATTGCCAGAAGATGGTCAGGCATCAGCTCAAAACCTGAGACTCTAATACCTTTGACTTTAAGCTGATATTCGTTTGGTTTAAGCTGGATATTGTCACGGATTCTAATCGATGGAACCACAATTCCCATTTCCGTAGCCAGCTGTTTCCTGATAACACTGATCCGCTCCAAAAGGTCTCCACCCTGATTGTCATCAACAAGAGGAATCAGCCCGTACCCTATTTCCAAACCAAGAACGTCAACTTTGAGTAAATCTTCAGTTCGTTCTTCGGCCTTGGTCTTTTGTTGGGCGTCAACATCTGCCTGTCTTTTAGCATCAACACTTTTTCTTTGCTGAGCCCCCAAGGTCATATAGCCCAGACCACCGGTAACGGCGGCTAAGATGAAAAAGATCATTGTCGGCATACCCGGTAAAAACCCAAAAATTACGAGAACCACAGCGGCAACAATCAGAGCCCTTGGCTGACGTGTTAACTGTGTCGTTAGATCCGATCCCAACGGAGCATTGGATGCCGCTCTTGTAACAATGATACCCGAAGCTGTTGAGACTAACAGGGCGGGAATCTGTGTTACAAGACCATCACCAATTGAAAGCAGAGAATAAGTTCTTAAAGCATCGGTTAAGTCCATCCCGTTTAAGGCAATTCCAATAACAAAACCGCCGATAATATTGATAAGCGTAATTAAAATACCGGCAATTGCATCCCCTCTGACAAATTTTGAGGCACCGTCCATGGCTCCATAAAAATCTGCTTCCTTGGAGATGATTTCTCTTCTTTCTTTTGCTTCCCGCTCCTCAATTATCCCGGCATTTAAGTCGGCATCAATAGCCATCTGCTTTCCGGGCATTGCATCCAGAGTAAACCGCGCGGCAACTTCTGAAATTCTTCCGGCACCTTTTGTAATAACAACAAACTGAATAATGACCAAAATTGTGAAGACAATAAATCCGACAACGTAATTACCCTGCACTACAAAATTACCAAAGGAGTTGATGACTTCTCCGGCATATGCCTGACCCAGAATTAGACGGGTAGATGCCACGTTTAAGGAGAGTCTCAAAAGAGTGACAATTAGAAGCATTCCGGGAAATACAGAAAGTTCCAGCGGGCGGGTGACATACATAGTTGTCAGCAAAATGACCAGCGAAAATGTTATATTGAAAGCCAAGGCAAAATCCAATAGCATTGTTGGAATGGGAATTACCAAAACCCCAATAATACCAACTACGCCTATAGCTAAAATGATATCTGAACGAGATGCTAATTTGTCTACAAAAGTAGGTTGTCCTATGGCATGTTCCATATTACTTCATTACCTTTCCTTTGAGCTTGTAGACATATGCCATAACTTCTGCAATGGCTCGATAGAGATTTATAGGAACCATCTGACCGACATCACACATTTTGAACAATGCTCTTGCCAGTGGTTTATCTTCTAAAACCGGTATTCCGTGTTTGAAGGCTAGTTCTTTAATTTTTTCGGCAACCAGTCTTTCACCTTTTGCAATCACGTATGGAGCGTTCATTTCGTCCTGGTCATATTTTAAGGCAACCGCTATATGGGTTGGGTTGGTCACAACCACATCTGCCAGCGGAATAGCTTTCATCATGCGGCTTTTTGACATTTCTCTTTGAAGCTGTTTGATTCTGGATTTTATTTGAGGAGAACCTTCAGTATCTTTGTATTCTTCTTTTATCTCCTGCTTGGTCATACGGATAGATTTTTCTAATTCATATTTCTGGAAGAAGTAATCGATAATACCTATAACCAAAATCATGCCACCAATTTTGAGAGCTACCTGAAGAGAGAGCACACCCATTGTTTTTGTTATTTCGGCAATAGGCTTGTCGGCTAAAAGGAAAAATGACTCAAACTCTCCCCTGATTGCGTAATAAGCCACAATTCCAAAAACGAGCAGTTTCAAAGAGTCCCTTACCAGATGAACCAAAGACTTAGTAGAGAATAATTTTTTTAATCCTTCAAGAAAATTTAGCTTGTCCAATTTCAGCTCCATAGACTTAGATGAGATCTTGAGCCCCACCTGGGCAACGTTTACACCCAGAGCAATAACTATCATGACTGAAAAAATGGGGAGCATGATTGAGAAAAAATTCATCATGCTGTCACCAAACATTTTTTGAAAAGTGATATCAGAACTTGCGATTGATGGAGCATTGGTCATGGTATATAACATTAGCTGTTTTGCCTGTCCTGCCAGAGATGGTCCCAGCAGGTATATAGTTGTAAATCCAAGAAGAATGATGGCGGCTGAGTTAAGCTCCAAAGACTTGGTAACTTTACCTTCATCACGGGCTTTCGCTCTTCTCCGCGGAGTTGCTTTCTCTGTCCGTTCCTGAAAACTATCTTGTGCCATTTAGGCTAGGCCTTCCCCATCAGGTGAAACATTTGATCAAGTTCGCCGTCCAAAAATGATATTCCCTTGCTTAAGACATAACTGAAAGCCGGCAACGACATCGCCATGACTATCAAACCCATGGCTATCTTGACCGGAAATCCGACAAAGAAAACGTTCATGGTCGGCATTGTCTTGGCTATTGTGCCCAGTGCTACGTCTGTTAGGAAAAGGGTTATTAAAACCGGAGCGGCAATTTTGAGCGCCAGAATGAATACATAGGTTGTGTACTTAATTATCAGTTCACCTACGGTTCCATCAAATTCAACACTGCCGGCAGGAATGACCAGGTAACTGTCTGCAAAAGCAGAGATCATCATATGATGACCGTCAATACTCAAAAATATTAGAGTGGCCATCAAAAACCAGAATCTACCCATAACCGATACCTGGTCTCCCGCGTTGGGGTCAAATTCAGCAGCCAAGGCCAGACCGACCTGGTATCCAATTATAGCGCCGGCTGTCTGAGCCGCATAAAATATCAGAAGAAAAAAGAGTGAGATTATTGCGCCAACTAAGATCTCTTTTAGTGCCGCTCCGGCTAATTCCCAGATTGAGCTAAATGGGGCAATTGTTACTTCACCAAAAGTTGAGGCAATCATTCCTGATAAGAGAATCATTAAACCAATCTTGAGCATTTTGGGAATTGAGCGGTGGCCGATTATTGGAGCAAAAGCAAACATGCCTGAAGCCCGGAAAATAACCAGTAGAAAAGTCTGAATCTTTTCCCCACTAAAATTTATAAACTCAAACAATCTTAATCCTTCCTTCTTAAAGTCATATTATTTAAATCAAATCCTGTGCCAGATTAACGGTGTTTGATTCGCATTGTTATCTAATTGAACAACAAAGAGTTGCGGATAAATGGAGAAGGTTTTGAGATTGCTTGGCAGAGAATTGTGGAAAAATTTACCAGTTGTGGTGGAAAATCATTCAATTTGGGCTGTTTTTATACAGCCTCATTACCTCACAAAAGTGAGTCGTAGAGCAGGAACCTCGCGATCCTGCCATTTGAATTTGGACAAAATATCACTCTGCATAAAGCAGGCGAAGCCTGTCAGTTCGAGCGGAGTCGAGAACCATTTTCAGTTGTTGTGGACAAATGAGAACTCATTTGATATAATGCCTTATGAATACTGAAAGTGGTCACAATAATACCCACCCCAAGGGGCGGGGCACCCGTGCTTAAGATAGATAAGGAGTTACAATGGTTAAAGGAGAAATAAAGGGGCAGACGAGGGCGTCTGCCGCCCACGGAATAAGAAGAATCTCAAAACTACCGTGAGTATTGGCATCGCTCAATATGGTTCTATTTGTATCCCAAGTTCCCCGCCATTCTTAATGGCTTCTTGAATATTGAAGTTCTTGCTAGATTAAGAGATTGCGGAACTCATGAAAATTCTATATGTATCTCAAGTTCTCAACCATTAGTCAATAAATAGCTGGGAATAAGGAGGAATATATGAAATCAAAAAGAATCTTTCTCACAAGTATTACTGTCGCGGCTGTGGTAGTCGCAAACTCTCTGGCTTATCCTCCCGCCGTCGGGATTTTGGGAAAGTCGGAGAACTGCCTTAGCTGCCATGTGGACAACGGCAGCTGGAAAGACGGGCCTGACCTCGTAA
>JACZYS010000106.1 GCA_022570975.1 Candidatus Zixiibacteriota bacterium
CCTTAAAATGATAAAAGAAAAGTAAAGCGATGAACTTCAGTTAGTATTCCAAAATCTTGGTACGCATAGTCTACTTGAAGTTCAGTATCCTCGCCAAACGGCACTCTTAAACCACCGCCAAAGGTGAGACCATCTTCATCGTAGTTAAATCTTCCGCCACCGCGGAGAATAAATCTTTCTTTAAATGTATATTCCAAACCGCTGTTATATTTTTCCAGATTATCTGATGGGTGGGTTCCTTCTGCGGCAAACTTCACCATATGATCATAGCTTTCGACTAAATTGATGGTAGCCCCAAATCTGAAGTTAATGGGGAGCGGATATGAATTGTCAATAAACTTCATGTCCGGACCAAAGTTAGTAATAACCATGCCAATCCTGAACCCCCTAAAACCGGTATCATAATTGGTACCAACATCGGCAGACCATCCGCTGGCAGTATAATCGTGAGCAAACTCACCAATATATTTTACTGTGAACCCGACTGAGAAACGGTCGGTGAGGTAACGCCCATAACTTAATGAAGCTGCTAAATCATTCCAGGCAAAAGTTCTTCCGGTTCCCTCAAAAGTACCTCTTTCATAAGTTCTTTCAATTATATTTCCGGAAGTCAAACCAGATATCCCGATTCCAATCACTCCACCTATAGATTCCAGAGGAATACCAAAGGCAACGAATCCGAAACTTACATCTGCAGGCATGGAAACAAGGGTACCCATTACTTCACGGCCATAGAGAGCCGTTAATCCGGCAGGATTGTAATAGATTGCAGAAATATCATCAGCTACGGCCGTAAATGCTTCTGCCATACCCATTGCTCTTGCAGAAACACCTAATTCCAAAAACTGTGCTCCGGTTGTTCCTACTTTTGCCTGAGACCACACTACTTGCGGAACAGTCATCATCATTAGCAAAAGAACACCAAATAACAGCTGCTTTTTCTTCGCTGTCATTGTCTCTTTTTTGTTTAAGTTATTATTCAATTGCATTATTTCCTCTACATTATTTCCTCTAATTATATCTTGTTATCATAAACTTAGATGTTGATTTCAAGTCCAATTCTTACCTGTCTTCCAAAATTCCAGTTAGCCGGATTCTGGTCAAACGGTGTACCGATCAAAATCTGTCCGCTCTGGTTCTGTTGAGTATCCGGACGTCCGGTGTTGGAATAAACAAATGAGACATTCCTGTTGTCAAAAACATTATCAACCCATGCAATACCTTTGAAGTCTATTCCGGCCATCTTGAAATCTTTGGTAAGTCTGACATTAAAATTGACTATCGTAGGTTTTCTAAGAGAGTTTCTTTGAATATCCTGACCGGTAGCAGAAGTCAGATCGGGATAGCTTCTATCCGGTGTAAAGGGACGTCCACTCTCCACAATTGTCTCTATTCCCAATGACCAGCCGTTTGGAATTGGAAGTCCAAACATTCTCGGCTTAACCGTACTGGGGACAAAAATCTGAATTGATGATTTGAGTGAATGTCTTACGTCATTATTTAATGCCGCTTCAGAAAGAGGCTCTCTGGAAAGTTCAAAGAGGGTCAGATAATCTTCGTTGGTCTGAGATGCTTTGCCAAAGGCAAAAGCATAAGTGTAACTGACCAAACCGTTAACATAACCGCTGCCTCTTTTTTCAAGAGTAATTTCCACTCCGCGTCCGCGACCATAGTCAGAGTTACGATACTGCTGTCTGATAAGACCGCCAATAATTACAGAGGCCGAGTTAATTTTGTCAAACTCATCCTTAAAGTAACCCTGGAAATCAATTGAATAGCTCTCACTCATCGCATACTTAACACCAAACGAGTACTGGATTGTTTTCTGGTAATCAAGGTTGTAGTTACCAACAACGTCATTGGAGTTTACAGAACTGGTATTACGGGAATACATCAGCCGAAGACTTGGTAACTGGAAAAAGTGACCATAGTTAAAATAAACTTTTGCTTTATCAGAAATTGGGTAAGAAAAACCTATTCTGGGTGAAAATTTTTGGCGGTCACCCAAGATTTTACCTGAGCCTAAGTCATCATTTTGGGCTACCTTAACAAGGTCATATTTATCCTGAATGAAGAAATCCCATCTTATTCCAAGTGAAGCAATCATGGAACCGTATTCTAATTTGTCATTAAAATATACGGTACCGCCCCATGGGTTATATTTAAACATATCTCTGAATGAGCCTCTTGTCGGATAAGGTGCCGGGATTCCAGCAATTGAATCAGGTCTTCCCGTATAAGTAGTATACGGACGGTCAATTTGCTGGAAGATAAAATCATCTCGGCTGAGGGCCGCACCAAATTTCAATTCATGTCGGCCAAGCTGACGGAAAATCTTGAACTCGGCACGGTAAGTTTTTGTTTCTCTGAAGTGCCAGGTTGAGGTTACGTCAAAGTTGTTTGGATTTAAGAATGTTGCACCACCGGCATCATATTTGCCGTTACCGTTTAAATCTACAAAAGGTTCACCCTGGTTATACGTCTGGTTGGGCGGGTCATAAAGACCATTGGCATTTAAATCTACAAATGGAATCCCCTGCACCCATTCAAGCGGGCTGATATCCGGACCATCGTAGCGGCCATTATGGTTCAAATCCATATTATCAGGACCGGTAGATTTGATAAAGTTATCAATTCCACGGTCATAAATACCGTTGGCGTTATTATCTGTAAACGGCTCACCAATAATTGAGTCGCCATCTGTATACGGTTCAGCTACTCTATTATTTATTCTGGGATAACGATTATAATCTAAAACTCCGTTACCGTTTTTGTCATTTAAGTATTCACCTCTGTCCCATGAGCCATTTCCGTTTAAGTCAATAAACGGTTCACCCTCAAACATATCCAGAATCAGGTTGTCATTAAAACGGAAATTTGAAGAGTCATCAGGCAGACCGTCCTGTAAATTTTCATCGAAATTGAATTCACCAAAAGTATATGCCGGGCCGACAATACCGTCGCCATAAACGGCGGTGTCCGGGAATAGATTGATGATCGGTTCCGGTGGATCCCAGATACCGTTGCCGTTATCATCAGACCATGTCTCTTCCTCTGAATCCAAAGGCATTTGGTCAGGGTTCAAACCTTTTCCGGGGTTGTTTGGGTCACCTGGTTTTTCGGAGGTTGTATTTAAGGCATATGAGAGTATAAGATCATAGTTCGTATTCTTGTTAATACTATGAGAGATTTCAAGCGATACTGTTTTCCATTTGGAAAAATTTACCGGAGCAGTAGCCGATGTAAAAATGCTTTCCCATCTGAATAATGTCTGGTCAACACGGCTGTTTTTATATGAAAAAATGACTTTCATATTTGGTTTGGGACGGAACTGGATGTTGGCCATAAAATAATATTTGTTGTAAAGACGGTCAGGAATATCAAGACCGAACAGGTTGAATGAGCCAAAATCTCTTCTGGTTATTGGCGTGTCGTAATCAGAATACTGATAAGCACCGTCATTTTTGGTGGCTTCCAGATAGAAATAATAGGTAAATTCTCTTTCAGCCAAATAGCTTAACCCAATTGCCGGAAGAATTCGATTAGTGAAAAATGGGTCCGGTCCGGAAAGAGAAAAACGCAAGAAATCTGAATTCCTTGAGTACTTGTTTAAAGATGAGTTTCCAAAATCATCGGTGATGTATTGGTAATTTATCCTTGTGTTATCTTTGGAACCGGTCTGGGTAGAGATTTTAATAATTCCTGATAAGGCGTTGCCATATTCAGGGTCAAAACCATCTTTTATAATCGTAAACTCCTGAATAGATCCTGATACCAGTGAAAGCTGGGCACCGGGCTGACCAAGACCGCCAAGCGGATCTGTTATTGGAACACCGTCAACAATATAGCTGATTTCACCGGCACGACCACCGCGAACATATATCTCACCACCGGTTCCGGTGACAACTCCGGCAATCTGTGAGACCAAATCCTCAACCGTTGTTACCGGTTTGGCCTGAATAACTTCCTTACCAATGGTGATACTCCCGGCCGTGTTTGATTTGTCTATTATGTCTCGCTTTGCACGGACAGTAACAATTACGTCAAGTTCAGAGGTTTTCTCACTTAAAGTTGAGTTTACTTCAAAAGTCAGGTCACCGGTAACTGACACTTCCGTTACTTCAACTGTCTGGTAACCAAGTGCAGAGATTCTGATCACATATTCTCCCGGTTCAACATTTCTAATAATGTAGTAACCATCAAAATCTGAAATACCGCCAAGGGTGGTTTCCAATACTTGAACAGTTGCACCAACAATTGGATCTTTAGATTTCTTTTCAGTGATTGTTCCTTTGATTTGTCCTGCAATTGAAATACTTGGCAAAATCAATACAGATAATATTGCGAAGATATATTTATAAGAATTTTGCCTTAAGCTCCTGAGCATATTGCCTACCTCCAGAATTGCTTCAGTAATAATTTTTCTAACTTTTTATTTGCTTGCCAAACATAATTTACAATTGGTTCAACAAGCTAAACATTTCTCTGGTAATGGGTTCAACTAAGAAGTAAACTCCCGACCCATCTCACATTTAAGAAAGCATTATAGCTCAGGAAATGCTGGGAAGTCAAGCGATTTTTCTTCAATTAGACAACCACAAACCACATTTATAGACTATCTGCCAACAGATTATGTTCAATTATTTCTCGCCGCTGTAACAGGTTTCTTTCAACATAATCAAGATGATTTTTCAAAGAATCACACTGCTTGTCATAAGCCGTGTCCACAAGTTTCAAGCCAAATCGCTCTTGAAAAACCTGTTTGAACGACAGACTGTACCGCTCAAACTCGCTGAGTGTAACCCTCTTGTTATCAATCGCTTGACTTCCCCCGGTGATCCCCTTGAGAGCTTCATGAGCCGAGATTCCTTTTAGTTTAATAGCTCCGTGTTGGAAAACAGAGCCCTCGGTTATTCTTTGAGCAGAGGCGACTATTTTCTTTTTGCCGGCCATTATTTCATATCTTGCCTGAGAAGCAAAACAAGGAGCCTTGTGAAAAGCATTACTTATAGAACTTTGTTGATTTGATGATTTAAGAAAATCTGACTTGATTCCCGAAGCATCAAGAAATTTTACTAAGGCTTCTGAAATATAAAGTTGTGCAGCTCTTTCCGGTTTTAGGTTTGATTCGCCCTTTAGCATATTGAGATTCAGGCCAATTGAATACGTTAATTCTGTGCTGTCGTGATATAGCGCCCTGCCGCCGGTGATTCTCCTGATGACTTTTGTGGAGGCTGTTTTTGATGAGTCAAAGGCGGTATCAAGATTTTGGTTATATCCAAAAGTAATTGCTCCTTCTTCCCATGTGTACAACCTGAGAAAAAAAGAAGCATCTCCTTTAACAATACGACCAAATAAATATTCGTCTAAAGCCATGTTAAACAGTGGAGACTGTCTGAAAGTTGTGATATATTCACTATTCATTCGGAATAATAATAAATATTATTTGAGACGGGAGCAAGTCTGTCAGATTAAAATTATAAAAGGAATTAATAGCTATCAGTTGGAAAGCTGATTGAGGTCAATATTATACTGCTTGATTTTTAAGCGTAAAGTTGACTCCGGGATGTTCAGCATTGAGGCGGCATGTTTTTTGACGCCTTTTTTTTCTCTTAAGGCTTTCAAGATAAACTGTTTTTCGTGTTCTGAGAGATAGTCGTAAAGCGAGTAACTGTCATTAAATTCCATGTCGTTGACTGGCACAGCAACCGGCATGGCACTATTATGGCCGTGTCCGTTTCCATTTGGCGACCCGTTACCATTTAAGAATTTTCCTGACAAAAGAGATTCGTTAATTTCCTCCGAATCACCGGCCAGAAGGACCAGTCTCTTTATTTCATTTTCCAATTCCCGAACGTTTCCCGGCCAACTATAGGTCTCAAATCTTTTCTGAATTTCATCCGAGAGTTTCTTGCCGGTTCCTTCCATGTAATGAGCTGTCAATAGGGTTATGTCATTTTTTCTTTCTCTTAAGGAGGGGAGCTTAAAACAGAATGCCGCAAGACGGTAATATAAATCCTGGCGGAAGTTTCCTTTACTCATTTCCACTTCCAGGTTCTTATTGGTGGCCGAGACAATCCTCACATCTACTTTTCTGGATTCTGTTTCGCCCAGCCGGGTGATATCCTGAGATTCAAGAACCCGCAATATTTTTGCCTGAATACTGAGCGGCATATCTGCTATCTCATCTAAGAAGAATGTTCCTTTGTCTGCTTCTTCAAAGAGTCCCGGTTTGTCTCTGTCAGCACCGGTAAAAGCACCTCTTTTGTAACCAAACAGTTCCGATTCCAGAAGAGTTTCCGGCAGGGCGGCACAATTTACCGAGATAAACCGGTAATCTCTTCTGAGCGAGTTATAATGAATGGCTCTGGCTAATAAGTCTTTCCCGCTTCCGGTTTCTCCTTCAATGGAGATTGAGATATTGGAGTCAACTACCTGTTCGGCCTGTTTTAAGATGCCTAACAGAATTGCATCCTGAGTAATGAAATTAGGGAAAGATGATTTTTGCTGAAGTTCAGACTTTAACCTCCGATTATCTTCCAACAATTTATTTTTTAGTTTCTCTGTCCATTTAAAAGCAATCAAATCAGTATAACCAACGGCAAAATTCAATTCTTCCTGACAGAACGGATCCAAAATGTTTTCCGGTGAAAGACGGTCCAGATACAAATAGCAAGTTCCGTAATTACTCAAACGGAAAGGAACGACAATAACCGATGTAACAGAAACAGAGCCATCATCAAATAAGGCATTAATAAACGGATCCCTTCTGCTATCCAATATTATAGTCGGTTTGAGACGCGAGACTTCTTCATCCATCAGCTTACTGAAATTCTCTTTAAAATTTGACTCCGCCGAAGGAGATAAATTCTTACTGCATATAACCGGAAGAGTTGAAGAATCCGGCGCATATAAAACAGCACGGCCCCCTCTGGTTTTTTTGGCCAGAATTGAAAGGACATCTTCGATCTGGTTTGACTCAATATCAGAGATTTCTTCAGCTGTGAAGAGATTCCCAAACAGTTTATATTGATTATCCTGTGAGATTGAGAGAGCAACAGCCTGCTCCGAGAGTTTCTTGAGAAATCTGGCTACTTCTTTTAGCTTATTTTTTTCTTCGATTTTTGAAAATATTTTCTCAGCCCGGCTCAGTTTCCTGAAACCGCTGGCCAGGTCTCCCTGACTACAAGATGTCATTCCAATAATAAAGTAAGACTCAGCAATCCAATAATCTGAATTGAGTGACTTGAAGATTTTTGATGCTTCTTTTAAGAGCATATTGACATTGTTTATGTTCTCCAAATTGAACTTGGACTTGATTTCGGCCATAATCAGAATTGTACGGGCCAGCTCGTAAGGTTCATCAATTTGTCTCACTTGATCAACGGCTGTCTTAATATGGGACACTGCTTCTGCTTTATCTTCTTTGGCTGCAAATACGCGGGAAATAATTCTCTCTGAAAGTCCAATCTCCAGTTTTTCACCAAGCATTGTTGCCAGCTCAAGAGCTTTCTGACCATACTTCATGGCCTCGTCAACATTGTCTAACTCCAATTCAACTTCCGCCAATCTCCGTGAAGACTGGGAGACAAGGGCGGATTCTGGGGCCAGCAGTACACCTTTTTGATAGGCATCACTTAAAAGGGCCTTTGCCTTATAAAGGTCACCTTTTTCAAAGGCAAGTTCCCCGGCATATTCAAGATAAATTACTTTTTCTCTCTTGAGACTCAGACGACTTATAATCTCAAGGGCTTTGTCCATATGCCTTCCGGCAAGAAGGAAGTGCCTTTTGCGAAGGTGGAGGTATCCGGATGCGAGATAGTTTTTGACAAGAGTTATTTCTTGGTTTTTATCTAAATTATATTCAATAGCATAATTGAGGTTTTCTTCGGCTTCTTCCCAATGACCGGTTCTTATCTGAGTCATGCCCTTATTTCCTCTCAACTGGGCAATTTTCCGGTGATCATTGTCAATCATCATCTGGGCTTCATTCAAGTGAGTCACAGAGTCATTATAATTACATCTTATGTGGGAGATACCGGCTAATTGGTTGAGGGCATCAATCTGGCCGGTCTTTTCAGACGCTCTCCGGTAAGCAGCGAGTGAATCTCTGGCCCTGATTTCAGAATTTCTCAAGTCACCAAGGGAGAAATAAACTTTGGACAGTATCAACTGTACCCGGCCATATCTTCTGTTAAGAGGATGGTCAGCCAGGATTTTAGCAGATTTCAATCCGCAATCGAGTGCTTTTCTATAAATACCCTGGAATAAATAAAGATCTGATTTTAAAAGCAAATAAAGTCCCGATTCAGGAGTATCGGGCTTGAACTCATCTCCATTGAGTAATTCTATTTCTTCTCCGGCAAAGTTATGCTTTCTCTGTTTGAGAAGCTCCTCAATGGCCAGAAGTCTACTATCAAAAGTGATTTGTGGTGAGGTGTTATTCATCACTTCATCTTAACTAAAGGTTACTAAAAGTCTTGCTACTTGCTGCTGTTTGCAACAGAGCCAGTTCTTACTACGTTAGCCGTTTGCCCG
>JACZYS010000107.1 GCA_022570975.1 Candidatus Zixiibacteriota bacterium
TTGTTGCTTATGTGATGTTCTTCCTCTTTTTTTAGTTTAGCAGCTTTCTTTTGTTGTTTTATTAAAACTTTTAATTCCTTTTTCTTCTCTTTTATTTAGACTTCCGCAATGAATTCTGAAAATATTAGCGATTCTCAACCAAAGGGAATAATAATAGCCATAGACGGCCCGGCCGGTGCCGGAAAATCTACAACTGCCAAAATTGTAGCTGCTCGCCTCGGTTATCAATACTTAGATACCGGGGCAATGTATAGGGCCTTAACTTTCTATTCGCTAACCAACAATATCCCGGCATCGGAAACAGAAAAACTGACCCAAATTGCGTCCGATATGATCATAGAATTTGAAACTACAGAAGAACTGAATAAAGTTTACCTAAATAGTCAGGATATTACCTCGGAGATCAGAACTCCGGAAGTTACCAGAGCAGTCTCAGAAATATCTGCTATCAAAGGAGTGAGACGAGCCATGGTGGCAAAGCAAAGGAAGATTGGCAAAGCCGGCTCCATTGTTGCCGAGGGAAGAGATACTACCACCATAGTTTTTCCGGATGCAGAGCTAAAAATTTATCTAGATGCTTCAGTTGAACAGCGAGCAGAGCGCAGGCTGCTGGATATGTCAAAGCAGGGTGTAAATACTACTCTCAAAGAGCAAAAGGATGATCTTATCAGGCGAGATAACTTTGATTCCCACAGAGAGCACTCTCCCTTAACCAAATCACCCGATGCCATGATTGTTGATACTACCAGACTAACAATTGAAGAGCAGGTTGATGAGATAATATCAAAAGTCAATTCAGTTATAAAAAAATGATGTTCTTTCTCTATTATATTACCTGGATACTTTATAAGTTCACCTCGGTCTTACTCTTCAGAATAAAAATAATCGGTCGCGAAAATCTCCCCAAAGATGAAGGGTTCATAATGGCCTCAAATCACAAAGCATATTATGATCCGCCGTTGGTTGGAAGCTGCTTTTTTCGTCAAATCTACTATTTCGCCAAATCCACTCTCTTCAATAATATAATTCTGGGCACCTACTTAAGAATTGTAAATACAATTCCGGTAAAAAGAGGAACTATTGACCGCACCGCCATGGAAATGGCCGTAAAAGCCGTTCATTCTGGCTTCCCCTTACTTTTGTTTCCGGAAGGAACCCGCTCACTCACCGAAGACTTTCTGAAACCAAAACCGGGAATTGGAATGATTGTCTTGCAGGCAAAATGTGATCTTGTTCCGGTCTATATCCACAATTCTAACCGTTTGTTAGACTGTTTCTTATGGAAAAGACGACTATATGTCATCTTTGGCAATCCGCTTTCAAAAGAGTGGCTTAATTCCCTTGAAATGACAAAGGAAAACTATATATTAATTGCCGGAAAAGTGATGGATGAGATAGAAAAGCTCAAAAAGTCACACTTTGGTTAAAGTATTCAGCTCCTAAACCGAAAAAAGATAATGCAATTTTTGTTTAGAAATCTCTTGGAAATCTGGCAAAATTTTGTATATAAGCACTCTACTCTCAAATATTAAAAGAGATTTGTGAGTGAATTTTGACAGTCTTCCCATCTTGATTCTCAAAAGTTAAGGAGGAAAAATTCAAAACTGTCGGGATATTTTAAAGGAGGTTCTCTTTTTATTAAATGGCAGAAGCCAAAACTATTACCAAAAGTCCTGCAAAGGTATCAAAGCGGAAATCCACATCCGCCAGTAAATCCAAAAAATCAAAAACTAAAATTGTCAAAACAACAGTCCAGGCTGCTGTTAATGCCGCTTTAGAAAAGCCGCAACAGAAAGTTGCAAGAGAAAAAATTGTAACTTCCAGACAGCAAAGGATTATTGACAGGGCAAGAACCCGCTCGGCCATGCCGCAGGTACAACTACCGGATGAGCAAGAAGTAGCCGCTGTCCAGATTACAGATGTGGCCGGTGTTGTCTATGACCCCAAAGAGTATCAGGCCATGGTGGATATGTATGATGCCACTATCCGTGATATCAAAGAAGGTGAAATTGTCAAAGGTACGATTCTTGGCGTAACTCGTGATGACGTCATTGTTGACGTTGGTTTTAAATCTGAAGGAATAATTCCTGTCAGTGAATTCGCCGGAGACTTAAATGTCAAAGTCGGAGATGAAATTGATGTATTCTTGGAACAGATTGAAGACATAAACGGACAGCTCATCTTGTCCAAACAAAAAGCAGATTTCATGCGCGTTTGGGATAAAATTAGAGAAATCCATGACGAAGGTGGAACTGCCGAAGGCAGAGTGATGAAAAGAATCAAAGGTGGACTTGTGGTTGACATCATGGGCGTGGAAGCTTTCCTTCCCGGTTCCCAGGTTGCTCTCCGTCAGGTCCCGGATTTTGATGCCCTCATCAACACCACACTGGAAGTTAAGATTATTAAGATTAACAGAAACCGCAGAAACATTGTGATTTCAAGAAGAACGGTACTGGAAGATGAACGTGAATCGTTAAGAAGCAATCTCTTAAGTGAAATTGCAATCGGTCAGGTTCGTCCCGGAATTGTTAAGAACATCACAGATTTTGGAGTCTTTATTGACCTGGGCGGTGTTGATGGTCTCCTTCATATAACTGATATGTCGTGGGGCAGGATTCGTCACCCATCCGAAATGGTCTCTCTGGGAGAAAAGATTGATGTCAAAATCCTTGATTTTGATGACAACACCTCACGTATTTCTCTTGGTCTCAAACAAATGACCCCATACCCCTGGGAGAATATTGAGCAGAAATACCCAATCGGTAAAAAAATTACCGGCCGGGTTGTATCAATAACTGATTATGGTGCCTTTGTTGAGTTGGAAAGAGGTATTGAAGGACTGATTCATATTTCTGAAATGTCCTGGACCCAGCATATCAAACATCCTTCCAAAATAATGTCTGTTGATGACAAGATTGAGGCACTGGTATTGTCTGTTGACAAAGATAATGAAAAAATATCTTTGGGCATTAAACAGATGGAACCGGACCCATGGGCTACTATTGATGAAAAATATCCTATTGACAAGATTGTCGAAGGCAAAGTCCGCAACCTGACTGCTTTTGGTTCATTTGTTGAGTTGGAAGAAGGAATTGACGGACTTGTACATATTTCTGATATGGCCTGGACCAAGCGCGTGCAGCATCCTTCGGAAATTGTCAAGAAAGGTGATAAAGTCAAAATCAAGATATTAAAAGTTGATCATGAAAACAGACGTATCTCCCTTGGACTAAAGCAATTGGAAGACGACCCGTGGCCGGAAATCGCCAATAAATATGCTGTTGGTACTGACAGCCTTGGACACGTGATGAAAGTTCTCGACCGTGGTTTGATTGTTGAGCTTGACGGCGATGTTGAGGGATTTGTCCCAATCGCCCAGCTTGGATTTGAGAACTTAAAAGATGCCATCGGCGTCTTTAAAGAAGGTGAAGAAATCCCGGTTCAGGTTGTGGAATTTGATCAAGCCCAGCATAAGATTGTTCTTTCTGTCTCAAAATATTATGAGGGCAGAGAAGCTGGTGAGCTGGAGGAGTTTTTATCAAAACATTCGGTGGCAGATAAGCAGTCTATAGATGATGCCAAGCCCGAGGAGATAAAGCAGGCTCCTGTTGAAGAAACCCATCCTGCTGAAGAAGCTCCTGCTGAAGAAACCGCTCCTGCAGAAGAAGATGCTGCAAAAGTTCAGGAAGAAAATGTAGAGGCAGAAGCCGAAACAGCTCCGGAAACTGATGAAAGTGAAGAGCCGAAAGAAGATTAGTCTATCTTCAGGCTAATTAGCTTTTTACATGTAGATGATTTGGGCAGCAGATAATAATATTATCTGCTGCATTTTTTATTTCAAAAATGTTTTGTCAATTAGTCCGGTAGTTATATATTCTTAGTTATGTCAAAATCAGTTTTCAAAATATCTGCTCGGACAATCGGCTGCCGCCTGAATCAGTACGAGACTGAAAAAATAGCCACAAGCCTGATTCCTTATGGATTTGTAAGAGTGGGCAAAAATGAGTCAGCTGACATTTTTGTTATCAATACCTGCACTGTGACTCACCGTGCCGATGCCGACGCCAGAAATATTATCAGAAGAGCCGCGCGCCTAAACCCAGAGGGCAAAATTGTGGTAACCGGTTGTTATGCCGGCTCTCATGCTGATGAACTGGCACAGATGAGCGATGTTGACCTTGTTGTAACAAACAGAGATAAAGATAAGATGCTGTCCATTCTCCAAAGCAGATTTCCTGAGATGTTTAAGTCAGAGCCAATCAGTAATTGCTCAGAAAACATTTCAGATTTTTACCTGCACAACCGGGCCTGGTTAAAAGTTTCAGACGGCTGTAACCAGTGGTGTTCTTTTTGCATCATTCCGCAAGTAAGGGGACGGCTCAAAAACAGATCGGCGCTTGAAATTATTAATGAAATAAACTCGCTGGTTGAAAGCGGATATGAAGAAGTAGTCTTGACCGGGGTCAATCTTGGTCATTATAAAAACCGCAAAGTTGAACCCCAAATTAAAAACCTGGCCTCGCTGTGCCGGATGATTCTGGAAAAAACTCATCTTCACCGCCTGAGAATATCATCAATTGAGCCACAAACAGTAAGACAGGAGATGCTGGACGTCTATGCTCAATCAGGCGGAAGAATTTGCCGTCATTTTCATATGCCCCTTCAATCCGGCTCTTCCAAAATACTTAAAGAAATGCAGAGACCGTACGACCAGAAAATTTATCTCAAAAGGGTAGAGGCGGTCAAAGAGGTCAATCCCGACACAACCATTGGTGCCGATGTGATTGTTGGATTTCCGGGAGAAACGGATGAAGATTTCCGGGAAACCAAAAAAGTTGTCGAATCCGGTCTGTTGGATTATCTGCACGTCTTTAGTTATTCTGACCGTCCCAATACAAAAGCGAGTTCATATGATAATAAAACAGAGCCAAAGATTATAAGAGAACGCAATCAGGAACTGACCGAAATTTCCAAAAAGATTAAAGAAAACTCGTATATCAAACAGCTTGGCAAGAATCTGGAAATTATCAGCGAAAGTACAAAGGCTTCAAACGGGCATTTCTGGGGGATTTCTGATAACTTTCTAAAAGTAAAAGTTTCCGGTAAGCTGCCTGAAAACAGTAGAAAAGCAGTTAAAGTAAATATCATAGATTATGCCGAAAATCACCTTTCAGGCACTTTGATCTCCGAATAATTCCTTTTAGAAGTATCTCCAAAAAATCTTCATATTAACATTAATTTCCCATCCAAAACGGAAATTTTTTCTTTTTTCTCTAATTTTAGCTACTAGCAAGATCCATTATGGAAGCTATAAAACATTACAAAACAGTGACTTAGTATTGGCGAGGCAACATTGGCACAGGCATTGCTTTCTATGCTGATGGAAAAATACAATTTTATGGAGTTATTGAAAATTGGCTGAAGAGCAAAAAGAAAAAGAAGTCCAGGAAGAAGAGTCCCAGGAACAAGCTCCCAAAAAGAGTGGTGGGATTTTAAAAATTATCATTTTTGCAGTGGTGGGGCTTGTGGTTGTTGTCGGTATTGCTGTAGGAACACTCATGTTATTGCAGGAACCGGCTTCTTCGGATGCCGAAAGTTCAGCAGATTCTACAACTCAGGAATCAGATGCGAAAGATACGAAAAATAAATCAAAAGCAAAATCCGGCGAAAAAGAACTTCATGCGGAAGCATCCGACCTTGAAGAAGATACAGACGAATCAATGAGCTTAACAGACGAGATGATGGATGAAATTATGGCCAACCTTGCCGTCTTGGATTTTGATTCTGATGAAGGGGAGATTAGCTCTGAGTTTGTCATGAGTCTGGAAGATTCGATTGAAGAGATGAACTGGTTAGATAAAGAGAAACTTCGCCTGAAAATTTGGGAGGACTCTTTAGTATCAGTTGAAAAGGATTTAAAAAAATTGGATCAGTCTGTTTCTCAGAAAATTGTCAGGATAGAGCAGGTTGAATCAGCAAGAACGGCCACCTTAGCAAAATTATATAACGGAATGGATTCTAAAGCCGTTGCCAGGCTTATGGCAAATTTGGATGACAACACGATTGTTTCAATTTTACCTCGCATGAAACTTAATAAAGCATCACAGGTGCTTTCTCTTTTTTCGCCGAAACGGGCGGCAAATCTTTCAAAAAAGATGATAACAATCGCAGGCAAATAAATGACAAAAGTGACACCTGAAATATTAGACCTGTTCTTCGGCAACATTATTGCCGGAGATTCCTTAAAGGGAAATACCCTTATAGAGAATGGTCCCAAGTCACAGACTCTGTTTTCAAACATAATGACGGAATTGATTGGCGGAGAAAATGGAAATCAGGAAATTCTTAGCGGTAACATTGAAAATCTGCTGGGAGAACAGCTTTTACCAGAAGCAAATTCTAAAGCGAAAATTGAATCAACAAATATTCTTATAAGTCACCCAGGCGGCGAGATCTTAAATTTGAATAATTTTGTTGGCCTGACAAATAGTGAACTAAGTTTTGAACCAAATATTGAACCAAATATTGAACCAATTGCTGTTGATAGTGCTGACAAACTTCCTGTCACCCAACAGTCTGATAACAGAGAGACATTCTTTATTAACAATGGAAATGCTATCAATGAACTTCTCTCATATGAGCCGGTCAAAATTGACCAGGGGAAATATCAGGTTCTGGAGTCTAAAATAAAAGGGGACAACCTCTCTTTGATACTTTCCGGAAATGAAAATCAGGATGAGATAATCAAGTTAGATATTCCACTTGAGATTTTATCAGGTACAGATAAGAAAACCAATATTGAATCGACCAATAATGGTAATTCCAGAGTATCTTTGTTGGATAACAAGGCCTTAAATGAAGAGTTCAGTAATTTAATTAGCAAGCTGAAGGTCAAATCTATTGAAATCAAACAGATCGACGATGGCGTTCAGCACGCAAAAGATAATCTTGAAAATCTGCTGCCTAAAAAACTAAATCTTACTGTTATCGCAGAAGACTCTGGCAGAGCTGTGGTAATTAATTCTGAGATAAAAAGAAGCGATGTTAAATCATTTAGAAAAATTAACAGCAACTCTCACCAAATTGAATTGACAGATTCAAGAAGTGGTCGTGAGTTGTCAATTCCAGTAACAATGACAGGCAATTCTGAAAATAAAAATCCGGACAGCCTTCCTTCTGAAAATAAAAATCCGGACAGCCTTCCTTCTGAAAATAAAAACTTTTTCAATAACAGCAGTTTGAAAACTGAAATGAATTTGGTTGATAAAAGCTGGTCGTTTGAAAGTAAAGAAAACTCAGAGATTGGCTTGACTGACAAATTAAGTGAGGACAAATCTTCAGGCGCTGAAAAACTGGAAATAAAATCTACCAGATTCACCCTGCCGGATAACATAAAATCAGAACTCAGTTCACGATCAAAATCGGTCTTGATAAAACTTAACCCCGAGCATTTAGGTCCGGCAAAACTTAAACTTTCATTAAGAAACGATATCTTAAGTGCCAGACTCCTGGTGGATAACGTGCAAGTCAAAGCAATTGTAGAAAATTCTTTGGACCGCTTATTTGATCAGCTTGCAAAGGCTGACATAAAAGTTGATAAGATTGAAGTTGCAATTGATTACGGTGCAACCGGAGAAAGAATGTTTAATCAGAACCAGCACTGGAAGAAGCAATTTTTCAATAAATTTGAAATGGACAATGAAGAATTCTCAAGAGAGATTAAAATCTCCGAACCAATTATAAGCAGATCTCTTGCCCAAACATATTTAAGCGGGACCGGAGTGAATATTTTAGCATAGAGGAAATTATTATGATTATTTCACCAAAAGATTTATATAGTTCTGATTTTAGTATTAATTTTATGGTTGAATCTCAAGAATTGCTATTTAGATACTCTCCCGATTTAGATACTTCAAATTCTCGAAAGGAACTTGTGGTTCAACCACTAAATCGGGGGGCTAAAAAAAGAATATATAATAAAAATCATAAAAAATGACCAGCCAGTCAATGTCCTCAAAAACAAAATGTTTTTGAGACGCCGAAAATCTTTGATTTTCAAGCGGCTGGACAAAACACAAATAAAATTTGGTTGGTTTAACAAACAAAAATGAAAAATGAAGGGTATCCAGAATTAGATGAATTAGTTTTAGGAACAGTAAGTAGGATAATTGGTACAAGCGTTTTTGTAAAAATTGATTCTAAGGAGGGAGTAATAAGTTTTAGCGAAGTAGCTTCTGGAAGAATTAGGAACATAAGAGATTATGTAAAGCCTGGACAAAGAATTGTTTGTAAGGTTTTACGTGTTGACAAGGAGAAAGGGCATATTGATTTATCTTTAAGAAGAGTTGGCATGAAGGAAAAAAAGGAGTTGTTGGATTTATATAAAAAAGAAAAAGAAATGTATTTTATTCTTGACCGTAGTATTAAGAACAAGGACAAGGTAGAAAAGATATCGGAAAAAGCTAAAGAAAAATTTGGGAAACTCGCATTAGCAAAACTTCCTCAGGAAGTTGAAAATAAAAAAACTTT
>JACZYS010000108.1:0-3768 GCA_022570975.1 Candidatus Zixiibacteriota bacterium
CTTCAACCGGCTTAAATCTTTATTTTAATCTGTCTCCCGTAGTTGCCTTCAAGACAGATTTTGGCTACGCTAACAATCAGATAGAAAAATTGAACCGGAAAGTATCAATTTTTCAAGTAGGTACTCATTTCAGACTAAAAGACATGAGAAGAGTTTTTTCTTCTTTCGTTGAACTAGGTGTCATCAGAAATTGGTATCGGTTAGATACCGATCCTGAACAGTCAAAGGAAACTTTGACTTTCAAGTTTGCAATAGGTTTTGAATTCAAGTTATTTCCCTCGCTATTACTTGACCTCTCATTCAATCAGACCTTTCACAAAACAAAGGGCTATATTATAGCGAGCGGCGCACCTTGCCCACCTGGATTTGTCTGCAAGAGTTTTGCTCTCCAAAACTTCATGAACAACCAGTTATTGAACCCGTCCTATTTGGAGATGCAACTCAGATTCGATATATGAGCATAAAACTACAATGATAATTGGCATTACAGGTCTGATAGGATCTGGCAAATCAACGGCCGCGTCTTTTTTGAAAACTAAAGGAGCAAAAATAATTGATGCCGACAAGATTGGCCGGGATGTAGTCAACAACTCCAAACCACTCCTGAATAAACTCATCAAACAATTTGGAAAAGAAATAGTAAACAGAAGCCAGAAGCTAAATCGTAAAAAATTGGCTGAGCTGGCCTTCAAAAACAAATCCTCGACTAACAAATTAAACAAGTTGGTTCATCCATATCTCCTTAAAGAGATAGACAACCAGCTCAAGAAGTATAAAAATTCACGTTGCATTGTCATAGATGCGGCCCTGCTTTTAAATTGGAAATTGGACAAAATCACAGATTTCGTCCTGATCATTCATGCCGGCCAAGAAATCAGGTATAAGAGACTGGCTAAAAAAAATATCAATAGAGCAGATACCAGAGCCAGAGAAAAAGCCCAGCTTTCTTATACTCAAATGAAAAAAAAAGCTGATAGAGTAATACTTAACAATAAAACCGAATCAAATTTGGTCAAAAAGCTATCGCATTGGCTCAACAGTTTGCCTTAATATTCTTGACAGATGAAGATTGAACGGTCTTATTCAAATTAGCTATGCAATACTCAGATAAAATACAGCTTCTTCAATCGGAAGGGGCTTTTGAAGTTTTAGCCCGTGTCAAGAAACTGGAAGCGACCGGGAAAAAGATAATCCACCTCCAAATCGGTGAGCCGGATTTCGATACTCCGCCAAACATCTGTGATGCCGCCATAGCCGGAATTAAAGCCGGCAAGACCCATTACTCGGCCTCGGCCGGAGTCATGGAAGCTCGTCAGGCGGCGGCAGAATATATAAATAAGACCAGAAATATATCTGTCACCGCAGAAAATGTTGTCATTTTGCCGGGTGCAAAAACCGGAATCTTTGGCGGTCTCTTAGCAACAATAAACGCCGGCGATGAAGTAATAATACCCAACCCCGGTTATCCGACTTATGAATCGATCATAAGATATCTTGGAGCCAGGCCGGTTCATATGTCTCTTTATGAAGAAAATGATTTTCGTTTTAAAGCTGAAGAGTTGAAAAAACTGGTAACACCGAAAACCAAAATGATTGTCATAAACTCTCCCCAGAATCCGACCGGAGGAGTTTTAACGGCCGAAGATTTGGAAACCATTTACCAACTGGCCAAAGATAACGACCACTGGATTTTATCCGATGAAATTTATTCGCGCATTTTATATGACACAGAATTTGTGTCGGTTGCCTCAATTCCCGGCGCCTTAGAGCGAACAATTCTGTGTGAAGGGATGTCAAAAACATATGCCATGACCGGATGGAGACTTGGCTATGTTGTTGTCCCCACCAAACTGGCCGATTATCTTTTTAAATTGGCCATTAACAACTACTCCTCCACCAATACTTTTATTCAGGATGCTTTAATAGAAGCATTAACCGGCCCGCAAAATGCAATAGATGAAATGGTAAAGGAATTCACAAAAAGAAGAAAAGTTATTGTGGAGGGGCTGAACGATATCGAGGGAATAAGCTGCCTTTACCCAAAAGGCGCTTTTTATGCATTTGCAAATATAAAAGATACCGGACTTACTTCAGAGCAATTTGCAGAGTTAATGCTTGAAAAAGCCGGAGTTGCCTGTCTGGCCGGAACAGCATTTGGGGCCAGCGGAGAGGGCTATGCCAGATTTTCATATGCAAATTCAGTTGAAAATATTCAACTCGCTTTATCCCAGATGAAATCTACTCTGGCATCAGTTAAAGCTTCGTATTAAATCTCAGAATTCTCATGGTGACGTAATCATGTATTTCCTGAATTACTTTCTCTTAACTCCGGCATAACCCGGGAATATTACTCTAATAACCTCACCATCATCATCTAATTCAAATGTAATAAGTTCACCTTCTTGAGAACCATCTATTATTTTAAAGGTGTTGCCTTTAACAAATTCGACCTTCAATCTACTCTCCCATGGATTATCGCTTTCATGGCTCACAAATAAGAGTTCATTATTTAGCAGCATCACTCGTGTTACCGAGCCATCTGACCAGACATAATCCCCAACAAACTTTTTCCAAGAAAGATCAGATATGGTCGGTTCTTTTTCAATATCAGTAGCCTTTCTTACAACCGGAGCAACGAGTTTCCAAACTTGATCGGCGATTGCTCCGGGCGAACCGTCTCCGGCGTTCGTCAAAACTATAACTCCAATTTTATCAGCAGGCACAGCGGAGATAGAAGATGTATATCCCCACACATAGCCGCCATGTCTGATTCGAGTTCGATCGTCAACTCGTTTCACTCCCCAACCAAGTCCCCGTCCAAAACTCCAATCTTCTTTCAGCCAATGCACACGATGCATTTCCCTAATAGTTGAACCTCTGAGTATTTGTTTCTCTTCTGTCGG
The DNA here is from genome assembly GCA_022570975.1 of Candidatus Zixiibacteriota bacterium. GTDB lineage: Bacteria > Zixibacteria > MSB-5A5 > GN15 > FEB-12 > JACZYS01. The sequence goes on from JACZYS010000108.1 coordinate 2,904, forward strand.
AGAAGTTCTAAATTGGAGCGAAATAAATTTTGCCAAGTCTTCAACAGTTGAAGCAATATTTCCTGCAGAAACCAAAGCATCCAGATTTGTAAATGGTACAGCAGTTCGCGGATGTCCTGGGTTTCGATACTTGTATCCTGTAGCTAATTGAGGCATCTCCGGAGAAGGAAGAACTGTCGTTGAATTCATTCCAAGTGGTTCCAAGATATATTTTGTCACATAGTCGGCATATGACTCTCCGGACACTTTCTCAATTAAGAAACCAAGCACTGAGAATGCAATATTAGAATATTTGAATTTTTCATCCCGCCCCAAAATTGTCGATGACTCTTGAAACATTGTGATAAATTGCTGACTGTCAGGAAAAATCATATTATCCCAGTAAAGTTCATCAAACTCACGAGGCAAACCGGAAGAGTGGGTGAGAATATGCATTATTGTAAGTTCCGGAGTATCTTTGAATTCATCATTTATAGTAAACCAATCCAGATATTTGTTCACCGGGTCATATAATTGCAACTTCCCTGCATCACGAAGTTGGAGTATAGAAGTGGCTGTGAAAAGTTTAGTCAGTGAGGCAATACGATATACAGTCGAAGAGACAGTGGGTTTTTTTGATTTCAGATCAGCGTATCCATATCCTTTTGTCCAAATGAGTTCCTGGTCATATACAATTCCAATTGATACCCCCGGAATCTCATTTTTTTCAAGTCGAAATTGAACCCAAATGTCGAGAACTTCGATAGCTGCTTTAACTTCCGAATCCTCTATTATCCTTTCTAAGTCTTCAGATGCTGCAAATGACATTGGGATAGAGAATAAGAAGATGAAGTAAATAGGTACAAGTTTCACTTTTGAAATTAAC
>JACZYS010000108.1:3778-8458 GCA_022570975.1 Candidatus Zixiibacteriota bacterium
TTAGGGAGGAATTGTCTTGATGTCAATCGTTTTATAGGACTTAGGGACTCTCTTTAATGCTATGAGACAGACTCTACATGATTTGCACTAAATTTCGTACTATATAATAATTTTTAATTGATTGTTTTCAGGCATTATTTTAATATTTGAAAATGAAATATGCTCAAGTCAATTCCAACCTGATAGATTTATGGGGCCGTCCAAAATTTAATTCAGAACGATTAAATCAGCTGTTTTTTTCTGACATTCTCAAAGTTGCCAAAGAGAAAGAAAACTTTTGTTATGTCACTGAAAAAGATGAATATTCCGGCTGGGTTGACAGGAGATTCATTTCTTTAATCTCAAAGAAAGAATATGACAATATAACTATTTCACCAAAACATATGATCATCAAAGAAAAAGTGCAGACTTTAAACATCGGCCATAAATCTATACCGCCGCATTATTTGTTGTATGGAACAGAATTAACCGGTTGCAAGTTAAGTAATAGTATGATAAAAATAAAAAACGGTTCAGTGAACTTATTTGTAAGAAAGAACGCTATCAAGCCGATATCAGATAAAATGAAGATAACTCAACTATCGGCGGACAGCTTAATAACAGAAGCAAAAACGTTTTTGGGCACACCTTACCTCTGGGGAGGGATGAGCCATCTGGGAATAGATTGTTCGGGTTTCATAAGAATAATCATCAAAAGGTTCGGTGCCTCTTTTCCCAGAGATACAAAAGACCAAATTCTTTTGGGCGATATTATAGACAGAAACAGAATCCAAAAGGGAGACCTGCTCTTTTTTGACCGCCATGTAGCCATGGCAATAGACAAAAATACCTTTATTCACAGTTCCCTCGGCGGAAACGGTGTCAGAATCAATTCATTCAATAAGGGGGAAAAAGATTACCGCTTAGATCTGGATAAATCTCTACAAGAAGTCAGGAGGATTTTCTGATACAAATTGACACAATAAAAATAGCCCTGCCACTAAAAAAAGAATTCAGAATTTCAAAAGGTTCCGCCACAACCAAGACAAATCTGATTACCGTTTTAAATAACAGGTACATCGGCGAAGCCTCCGGCTCCGTTTACTCCGGTCCCGATATTGAGACGTTGGAAAAAGAAATTAAGAAAGGAATCAAAAATCTTAATAAGGTAAGTGAAATTAACACCGCCACCCTTGAAGAAATTGCAAAATTTGATATCCATGCCGCCGCCCGCTCGGCACTTTCGGGAATGATAATAAACTATCTTTCCGGCGAATCAAAAAAATATCCATGGGAGATTCTTTCTCTGGGCTCTCCGGTTGGAATAAAAAGCTCGGTGACAATTGGCATTGTGCAACCGGATCAAATGATAAAAAGTATCGCCGAGTCTGAATACCCGATCATAAAAATTAAAATGGGGAACGAGGAAGATATCCTGATTTTGGACGGCCTCAACAAAATTACTGGCAAAGATTTAAGGATTGATGCCAACGGCGCCTGGTCCTGTGCCAAAGCCGAAGAGATGATATTTCGACTGGCAAAAAATAAAGTAACTTTTATTGAGCAGCCAACTGACATCAAGTTTGTCGAAGAGTGGAATCATCTCAAAGTGAAAGCCCCGGAAACAAAAATTATCATGGACGAAGGTTTAAACTCGCTTGAAGATTATCATAAATATGCTAAATTCATTGACGGTGTGAATATAAAGATGGAAAAAACGGGCGGGATTATTGAAGCCATAAAAATCGCCGATGCCGCCAGAAAAGATAACAAACTGGTCATGCTGGGATGCATGGTTGAGTCTTCGATTGGTATCGCCCAATCAATTTATATGTCCTCAAAGGCAGATTATTTTGATTTGGACGGACCGCTTCATTTGGAAAACGATATTGCCGAAGGCGTCTTTTATGACCGGGAGTCAATTGAGGTTGACCGGGAGATTATAGGTGGACCAAAACTAAAACGTGAAATACTTAATAAATATATCAGCGAATGAGTGGCTTGCCACATTTTTTGTTTTCATCATTTCTGCTTCAACAATTGGAGTCGAGAAAATATATAGATAACATATGACAATCAAGTATAAGTGGCTTGCCACATTTTTTATCTTCATCATTTCTGCATCAACTTTGATGGTTCAGAAAATAAATGCACAAAAAAGTGTGCCTCTGTCAAATGAGAAAATCATAACGGTTATTTATCCCAAACCGGATCAAATTGTTACGGCCGTTGACTCAACTTTTATTTTGGGGAATATCCCAAAATTAAGCAATGCCGTTTTTGATAGACTGATTATTAACGGTACCGAGGTGACCGTTCATGAAAGCGGCGGTTTCCTTGCTTTTTTGCCAATCACGCCCGGCGAGTTTCGCTTCCAGGTAAGCGCCTTTTACTACGATCCCCTTGACAATGAAAGGGAAACTTACAAATATAGGCTCGAGAAAATTATGACGGTCAATGTCCCTGTTCCCATCATGACCCTGCGCGATGACTCTCTGGCAATCGACCGAGAATATATTCAGCCGTCCGGTGACCTGACTCTGGCAACAGGCGACAGGCTGAAAGTTGGCTTCATCGGAACACCCGGCTGCATAGCGTGGTTCTCAATCGACTCCCTGTTGGATTCAATCCCCATGGCAGAAATAGCTCCAATGAATCAAGCCTACTGGGGAGAATCTCTCTTCGGAGCCGGAGCTGTACCCGATTCAGTTAAGATAAACGGAATTTACACCGGTTACTTGGATATCACCTCAGAGTTGTCGGTTGAATCAAGCAAAGTCAGATATCACTTATCGACTCCCGACTATGCTGAAACAATTCTGTCAATCGTAAGAGGAGATTACACAAATATTACCGATAAACTGGCTTCAATAAAATTTACAGAACTGCAGACAATCACAGACAGCAGCAGTTTTCATCTGACAATCAATCCACCAGATTTTCCCTTCACGGTAATCTTTACAGATTCCATGCAGACCATCAGGCATGGGGCGCGCAAAGGTTATTTTGCAATCTTTCAGCCGGAGGGTGTTGCCGCCGAGGTTATCGGAGCCGAGGGAAACTGGTACAAGTTACGGATGTCAAAAACCCAAACGGCATATTGTTTTAAAAATTCAGTTAAAAAAATTGGGCAGGGTGCCCTGCCGCCTCATTCATATTTGACGGCAGTAAGAACCCAAACCGGAACGGATAATGTAAAACTTGAGTTTCCGCTTAAGTACAAACATCCCTTCCGAGTTATTGAGCTTGATAAAAAAACATTAAAAATCCAGCTGTTTGGAGTAACATCTGATACCGACTGGATAAGATTTGATTTATCTGATGAGTATATTGATTATGCCAGCTGGTTTCAGGTTGAAGAAGACCTCTATGAATTCACCATCCACCTGACCAAAGAAATCTGGGGATATGATTCATATTATCTCGGCAACACTTTTGTCTTCCGGATAAATTATCCGCCGGAAAACTTGCGGTCTCTCTCCGGTAAGAAAATTGTAATCGACCCCGGTCACTCAAAAGACCCCGGCTCAAAAGGTGCTGCCGGATATACCGAAGCTGAGGCAAATCTGGCCATCGCATTAATCTTACGTGATATCTTTGAGTCCAAAGGCGCGATAGTTACAATGACGCGCAGCGATAATTCGCATGTTCCTCTTTATGACCGTCCGGTAATTGCCAATCAGGCCGATGCCGATTTGTTCATCTCGGTTCACAATAATGCTCTTCCCGATGGTGTCAATCCGTTTGAAAATAACGGAACGGCCACCATTTATTACCACCCTCACTCAATTAGTTTTGCAAAAGCTGTTCATAAAGAGCTTGTCAAAGCAACCGGTTTAAGAGATTTTGGATTTCTTCATGGGAATCTGGCCGTCAATCGCCCCACACAGTATCCGGCTATTATGGTAGAGTGCGCTTTTATGATTATTCCCGAGCAGGAGGCACTACTGAAAACTGATAAGTTCCGGAAAAAAATCGCAAAATCAATCGTCAAAGGCACAGCCAAATTCTTGAAAGAATTTGATAAGAAAAATAAAAAATAGTTACATAGTTCATTTATCACATGGAGGTAAATATGAAAAAGTATATTATAACTCTTGCCGTCCTTATTCTGGCAAACTCCCTAATTCTCGCAAAAAATGTCGTGATGAAAAAAGAGGCAAAGCCTCCAAAAGTTAACACCTACTCAATTGTCGCCTATGACCCCGCCACCGGGCAGTTTGGCGGAGCCGTTCAGTCACATTGGTTCCATGTCTCCGATGTTCTCTGGATTGAAGCCGGAGTAGGGGCAATAGCCTCGCAATCATTGGCCGATTTTGCCTATGGAAAATTAGGGCTCGATATGATGAAAATGGGTAAGACCTCTCAACAAGCAATGGACGGAATAATAACCAGCGACCCCAACTCGGCCGTCCGTCAGGTTGCCATGGTTGACCGTCACGGGAACGTAGCCACTCACACCGGTGAGGGCTGTATAGCCGAGGCCGGGCACAGACAGGGAGAAAATTTTTCGGTGCAGGCTAATCTGATGCTCAACAATACCGTTTGGGATGCTATGTTCGATGCCTTCACGAACGGTGAGGGAGACCTTGGCGAAAGAATGATGTTGGCTCTTGAGGCCGCACAGGCTGAGGGTGGGGATATCCGCGGAATGCAGTCAGCCGCGATGGTCGTGGTGAAGGAGGGCGGACGCCTCACAGG
>JACZYS010000109.1 GCA_022570975.1 Candidatus Zixiibacteriota bacterium
ATAGCAAGGTTTGATCCGAGAATCCCGACCCTTTCGACTTCATTTCCCAAATACAGCATTTGAAACAAACGCATAAAGAATGCGTAATAGTATATCAGTAAGAATTTAACGGGTGATTTTATTCAGGAGTATTTTTCATGGTAAAAAAAATAATTGCCTCCATAATTGGAATAGGCACAATTGGTTTGGTCCTCTTTTTTGCAATCGATGGTTCTGCTAATAGAGACGACACTTACAAAACAGTCAAAGCGGAAAAAGGTTCTATCATAGACAAAGCACTTGCAGTTGGAAGAATAGAACCAAAGCAGGAAGTTTCAGTAAAATCAAAAATCCCGGGTATTGTTAGAAAAATCTATGTGGAAATTGGCGACCAGGTAAAGGTTGGTGAGCCGCTCCTGAACGTTGCACCAGATCCAACTCCCATAGAATTTGCAGAAGCAAAAAGGAATTTGGAGATTTTTGCTGTTACTTTTGAGAACGATGATAGAGAAGCAAAACGCTCAAAATCTCTGCTTGATAAAAATCTCATATCTCAACAGGAATATGAATCTATACAATCGACGAGAAACCAATCTGAACTCAGGCTGCAACTGGCTCAGGACAAGTTTGATTTATTGGAATCCGGAAGGAGTGAAAATTCCAAGATCAACGATGACAATATAATCAGGTCACCGATTTCAGGAACAATTCTGTCTATGGAGGTGGAAGAAGGTGACCCGGTTGTTCCGCTTACAACTTACCAGGCAGGAACAGATCTCATTACTATAGCGAAGATGGATAATCTTATTTTTAAGGGAAATGTAGATGAAATTGATGTTGGTAAATTGTTCGTTGGCATGCCGGCAGAAATAGAAATTGGAGCCATTTCTGGGGATAGAATTGAAGGAAAGCTGGTCAGGATCTCACCAAAGGCCCATAAAGAAGAGGGTTCAACTCTGTTTGAGGTTGAGATTTCAATTCACGGAGGTGGAGATATTTTCTTGCGGGCGGGTTATTCGGCAAATGCTGATATAATCATCACCAAAAAGGAAGATATAATCCTAATCCCTGAAAGACTGATCAGACTTGAAGATTCTGTTTCGACTATTGAATTAGTGGATTCAATGGGAGTCATTACTGAAAAGGAAATTAAAACCGGACTTTCTGATGGCATAAATATTGAAGTTATAGAAGGTGTAGATGTAGGAATGGAAATAGTTGAAAGACCTCCCAAGGAGATCACCGGGGATTAAGATTTCTCAATGTTAAAACTATTAACAATCAAACAGCTATTAAATGATTTGCGGCGTCAGAAAATGAGAACCGCCCTGACTATGTTTGGCGTTTTTTGGGGAACCTGCTCAATAGTGTTGCTCTTTGCTTTTGGAAAAGGCATCACTGAACAGCAGATAAAAGACCAAAAAGGGATGGGTGACAATATTGCTATAATCTGGCCCGGGGTAACTTCAATGGAATTCCAAGGTCTGCCAACCGGCAGGAGAATTAGACCGACTGAAGATGATGTTGTTCTTATAAAGAAAAAGTCATCAGCTCTTTCGGCTATTTCGCCTGAATATAGAGACGGTTCGGTCACTATTAAATTTAAAAAGGAAAGCAGACGAAGATCTCTTTTCGGAGTCTGGCCTGAATTTGGGGATATGAGAAATATTATTCCGGATGAAGGATCCAGATTTATCAATGAAAGAGACATGGCCGAAAAAAGAAGAGTTGTATTTATTGGTAATAGATTGAAAGAAGATATTTTCGGCGAGGAAGAAGCAGTGGGTGAAAGGGTTTTGATCGACAATATGCCATTCACGGTTATTGGTGTAATGAAAGTGAAGAAACAAAATTCAAGTTACAGCGGTAGGGATTATAGAAACGCTTATATCCCATCATCTACTTTTCAATCAATGTATTCCCGAAGGTATGTCAATAATGTTGTGGTTCAGACAAAACCAGAAATTTCCATGGAAGTTACTAAGAGCCAGATATTTGAGATAATGGGTGCTAAATATAAGTTTGATCCGACTGACAGAGAAACACTAAGTATTTGGGATACCACAAAAGGAATTGCATTCTTAAAAGATTTTTTTAGGGCTTTTAGATATTTCCTTATTGGAATTGGTATTGCGACTTTGATCACCGGCGGGATAGGTGTTTCAAATATCATGAATATTGTTCTGGAAGAAAGGACCAAAGAGATTGGAATTAAGATGGCCCTGGGCGCCAAAAAAGGGATGATATTATTTCAGTTTATATTTGAGACGCTTATAATTACCGGAGTTGGGGGGGTTTTCGGATTCTTGTTTGCATATGGAATTGTCAAAGCCTTTCCACTTTTGCAGCTTGGCGATTTTGTTGGTACCCCCAGCGTAGATGTTTGGGGAAGTGTAATGGTAATATTTGTACTTGGGATAGTTGGCCTTGTTGCAGGATATTTCCCTGCAAAAAGAGCTGCAAATTTGCAACCGGTTCAAGCCCTTAAACTTTTTTAAATTTTATTATGAAACTATCCATTATAATTTCTGTATTCTTAAGAGATTTTCGAAAACAAAAAAAGAGGATTGCCCTTACTCTGCTTGCTCTTGGCTGGGGAACCATTTCGATAATGTTGTTGCTTGGATTTGGCGAAGGTCTTCAGAAACAGATGACTCTCAATAATAAAGGAATGGGGGAGAATATCACTATCCTCTGGGGTGGGAGAACTCTAATTCCATATAAGGGCATGGGCAAAGGAAGAAGGATTCATTTCTTGCCGGAAGATGCAGAGTATCTCAAAAAAAGAGTTCCGGAGATAGATCTAATAGGAGGAGAGTATTCAAGCTGGGGAATCAAACTTAAGTATGGTGACCATATATTCACCAACCATGTGGTCGGATGTACACCGGAATACGAGTCCATGAGAAATTTTATTCCCCAAAATGGTGGAAGAATGATCAATGCCCTGGATATGAAGGACAAGAGAAGAGTTGCTTTTATTGGACTTAAGCTGAAAGAAAAACTTTATGGAGATGAAGATGCTGTTGGAAAACAAGTATTTGTGAATTCTATGCCGTTTACAGTTGTAGGTGTTATGATTGATAAACTCCAAAATAATTCTTACGGAGGAATGGACGAAGACGTATTTGTAATGCCAGCGACCACTTTCAAGGCGATGTTCGGGAATCAGTATCTTGATAATATTGTCTATAGACCAAAAAACGTCTCTGAAAATCGACTGGTATTTGAAAAAATAAATGAAGCCCTGGCGGCCAAATATAAATTTGATCCAAATGATGATGAAGCTCTTTCAGACTGGGATACGATTGAAGGGAGCAGAGAGTTTAATAACATAATGCTTGGCATCAAAATATTCATGGGGATAATTGGGGGGTTGACACTTCTGATTGCTGGAGTTGGTGTATCAAATATCATGTATGTCTCAATAAAAGAACGTACTCGTGAGATTGGCATCAAGATGGCAATGGGTGCAAGGAAATCTTTTATCATGACCCAATTTTTGTTGGAAGCTATGCTGATAACTTTTTCAGGCGGCTTCGGAGGAATGGCCATCAGTTATATAATGACAGAAAGTTTTAAAAGAATTCCAATTGATTCACAAGTGCTGACATTTCTTGGAAGACCAACGATATCACTTGAGATTGGGTTAATAGTAATAACCATTTTGAGTGTAATGGGAATATTTTCCGGGCTGTTTCCAGCTATAAAAGCTGCATCGGTTAATCCGGTTGAGTCGCTCAGGTATGAATAGATAGAACTTAGGAGTTGTTTAATGATTATTGAAATGAATAATATCAGCAAGGTGTATCAAACCGGGAACGTAGAATTTGCTGCCTTAAAAGAGATTAATCTCAAACTCAAGCGCGGTGATTTTGTTGCCATAGTCGGGCCTTCAGGATCTGGAAAATCGACTTTAATGAACCTTATCGGATGTTTGGATTTGCCAACAAAAGGAAACTACCTATTGGACGGCAGGGAAGTAAAACATCTTAGTTCAAATGAACTGGCAGAAGTGCGTAATAAAAAAATAGGATTTGTTTTTCAGGCATTTAATCTCCTGCCATATGCCACCGCATTTGAAAATGTAGAGCTTCCTCTTTTGTTTGCCGGTGTTAAGAGCAAGAACCGCAAAGAAAGAGTGCATGAGATACTGGAAAAAGTTGGTCTCAGTGATAAAATGGAAAATAAACCGACAGAAATGTCAGGTGGAGAAATGCAGCGGGTGGCTATTGCTCGTGCTATGGCCAACGACCCTGAAATTATTCTGGCCGATGAACCAACAGGAAATTTGGACAGTAAATCCGGTGCCGCTATTGTTGATCTTTTTAAGGAATTATGGAAATCCGGGAAAACGATTATTGTGATCACGCACGATGAGAAAATTGCCGGACAGCTGCCTCGGATTGTGAAATTGAAAGATGGTTTGATTGAGTCTAACGGATATGCAAACTGATAATCTTCTAATAAGAGCAAAATTTATTTTAGGTTTTTGCCAAATACTCTTTTAGGCTTTGTTTAATGAAATATTCCCAACCGGCAATACCACTCTCTCTTGAGAATTCCGGTAGATCTTCAGGAAAGCTCTCTATCACAGTATGAGTTAGTCTCAATTTTATAGAGTTATTTTGTTTGAACAATTCAAATTGAACCAACGAATCTCCCTGATAGCCGTCATATTTCCAATTATATACTATCTTTTTCATTGGCACAACTTCGGTGATTTTCCACATATGCAGGAAATCTCTCTCTTCAGTCTTTACATTGAATTGCGTTTTAAATCCAATCTCGGGTTGAAATGAGGGAATATTCTCAAAATACCATTGCCGCATCAAATCAATCTCGGTAATTGATTTCCAAACAGTCTCAATTGTGGCTTTAAAGGTCTGCTCTACGACAATTGGTTCATCACTTACTCTCATGGTTCCTCAACAATATATACACTATTTATCGATTACTGATCAACATTACCTTGATCTGGGTTTCTTTGATGTCAGGTACATGAGATTCCTACCCTACTGAATTAGTTATAGAATTCTTAAGCAGATGGTGGGGGAGGTTCCTGTGGTGGTTTTGATACTTCATCGGGAATATCCAACTTGGGGGTGAAAACACCAAGGTAGCGCTGGTACCATTTCCAGTTCTTTTTTTCCTTTTTTATGAACTTCTTAATCCGTTTTTCCCGGCTCAATTCAGCAGCGTCATATTCTTCAATTTTGAGGAGCAGAAGCTCAATTGTTTCTCTTTTTTCAAGAGCAGTGCGGAAAGTATTGTAATCATTAAAATTGAAAATTGTTTGAACAATCGGTTCAAAAAAGACCATCGCCTGAGCACTAATATAGTTAAGCGGTTTAACCGACTCCAAAAACAGAATTGCCACCACCGTCAAGCCTCTTTCTACAACTTTTCTGGCAACTTTTTCAAGCAGGAGTTGTTCTTCTTCCGGTAAAACGTTCTCTATGTTATCGGGTAGTTCATTGTTGCTGAAGAGGCTCATTCTGTCACCTCTTTCGAGTCAGTTTTCATTGATGTAGGTTCAATAACGGGAGCTGAGGTGTTGATATGGTCAGAGACAAACTGTGTTACCTGTTGATTGTTTTTTTCAAACATGAGATATAGTCCCCGAAAATTTTCCAACCTGGATCGCTCTTTGAAAGGCGAAAGGAGAATTCCGTTTTTATCCGGATAAAAACTTCGGTATTGGTCCCACGATTTTCTTAATGTATAAGAAATATTTTTTACGACAATTTCATTATTAGTTAGCTCATACCTGGTTGGGAGATAGAACTTTGCCAGCGACCCAAACATTATTACAAGCGAGAGTCCGGAAAAAACCTGCGAATCGGTGGAAGCCAAAACAAGATAACTGATAACAAGGATAAAAGCTGTTACCAAAATTGAGACCAACGGTTTTCTTTTTACCGGATGGGCAGTCCAGGCAAGAGTGGGGATGATATTGGTTGTTTCTGATTCCTGATTTATTTGATTCATCTCGTTAATTTATTCTCTTACTCGGTAACGTTCTTTTTTGACAGTCTCAAGCATTTCCATCATTTCTTTTGGCTCAAATAATTTCTTTTCAATGAGTAGCCTGACCAATGCTTCCTGGGCGAGGTTATTTGAAAGAGCCAGTTCTTCATAGGTGATATCTCTCTCTTTGCCGTCAATTACCATTTTTAAGGCTATTTTTTTATCATTCATCAGAGTTTCCTTCTTCGGTTTCATCAAATGCTTCATCGATATTAATAGCCTGGTTTCTTTCAATTTTATAAATAGGCATTTCTATATTTTCACGGTTGCGGCCAAATTTTATCGTCCCGGATACTCCTGCATTTTGCTTTTTACTGTTAAGACTTTTTAAGAGCGCCTCTGAGTCCGGTCTTCTTCGTTTAACATTCAAAAAACAGATGTTTAAGGCATCATACCCCAAACTGGCCAGCCGAGTTGGTCTGCTGGCGTATCTTGCTTCATAAAGCGATGCAAATTTAAGGTATTGTTCACTGTCTCCGGAAGATAAAAACGGTGAAGGAAAGACTGCATTTCTTGTATATCTTTCTTCCAGCTTAAGCACCGACTCCGCTCCCCACCCGTCAGAGCCTAAGAAAAAAGAATTCAGATTATAAAAACTTATCTGCGGAATAAGCAGCCTTAATCTTTCCGGAGCACCGGGAAGAAAAATGCAGTCCACATATGCTTCAATCTCTTCCACGTCCAGTGTGTCGCCATCTTTATCAACAATAAAAATTGAATCGGGGTGTCGGCCCAAGAGAGTTGCTTTTACTTGCCGGATAATTTTTCCAAAATCTTTGTCACGGGGTCGGTAATATTCTATTGAAATAATTTCTCCACCGAGCATAGTAAAACGGTCAGAAAACGCAGCCGACATTTTAAGATGTTCGCCTGAAGTAGGAGTTATGATTAAGGCCGTGTCTGCATTTAGGATATTAATAGCGTACTCTGCCATTCTTATCCCCTGAAGTTCAATGTTTGGTGAAAGCTGAAAAGAATTTTCTGACAGCAGGGTCAAGCCGGCATCGGTTGCGGCCGGAATTATCATTGGAAGATATTCGCAGTTTAAACTGGCCGATGCCACCGATGCTTCCTGGGATGTCAGAGGGCCGATTATCAAATCGGTGTCATACGACTTGCATATTTGTTTTACGATTCGTCCTGTTTCTATCGGGTCACCTTTGGTGTCATAAGGCGTGATATTCAAATCAATCTTATTCTTTTGACGAATCTGTTCCGCCGCAATAACAACTCCGTTGTATATCTCCTGGGCATAAGAATTCATTTCACCGCTTAAGGGGAGCAGGACTGCTATTTCCAGAGTATTCTTTGAACTCTTGTTCTTGCTTTTTAAATTCTGAATTTCGATTTCGAACTCACAGAGATCCCGAAGCTCTTCGATTTTTTCCGTCTCACCTCTCTTGCTGTGTATGTTTACCAAAAGTTTTACTACCGGGCAGATTTTCCCTTGAGGGAAATTTGCGAAATGCGAGGTCTGAAAATTTATAGTCCCGGCATTTTCAAAAGCACTCTTGAGAGAATTCAAAATTATATTCTCAAGTTTCTCCTCAGATGCTTTCTTCCATGCTTCCATGTAGAAAGTTACTGCATTTCTTGAAACACCTTTTTTGTAATAGGAATTGCCAATAAAAAAATAAGCAGCGGCAAGGTTTGGTGAGTTAGCGTATTTTTTTGAAAAGAATGAGAACCCGGCAATTGCCTTGTCATAATTGCCAAAATAATATTCCGATTTTGATTTGTTGAAGAGAATTAAATCAAGATTTGGTGAGTTGGGAAATCGTCCGGTAAGCTCATTGAAAATTGAGATCGCTTCCAGCCAGTTTTGCTGGCGCATCATTCTTTTTGCTTTTGAATATAAAGAGACAACTTCGCTTTCATCATTGATAACTTCCGCAGAAGTAAAAAGAGGCATGGCAATGATGAGCGAGACCAAGGTGATGCTTTTTAAAAGAGGCATCTTCATTTACAAAGAATATTTTCCGAAATCTTCCGGATTTATTTTCTTGACTCTTTCTCTAAGAGATTCCGGATCTGTGGGAAGGGGAGGATTTTCTTTACTATCATCAGATTGAATATTAAACAGCTCTTCATTTACAAATATTTTTGCTCCGGTTTTTAAGGCCATGGCAATTGAATCGGATGGTCTGGCGTCAATAATATGTTTGTCACCGTTGCGAGATATATGCACCTGGGCATAAAAAGTCTGATCTTTTAAAGCGGTGATTTCAATTCTATCAAGTTTAGCTTCTAAGTTGTCTATGATTTCTTTTAGGAGGTCATATGTCATTGGTCTTTTTGGTTTTACCCCGGAGAGTTCCATGGCAATTCCCCATGCCTCAGAGTGGCCGATCCAAATTGGCAGGACCTTATTAATACCAATCGGAGCCAGAATGACAACCGGTGAATTGGTTGTCATGTCCAGTGCCAAAC
>JACZYS010000110.1:0-3032 GCA_022570975.1 Candidatus Zixiibacteriota bacterium
GTGAATAAGGAACATGTCACAACCTATCGTGCCGATGGTTTGGTAATTGCTACTCCCACCGGTTCAACCGCATACTCTCTGGCTGTTGGAGGGCCAATCATGCATCCGAAGCTGGAAGCAATAATTGCTTCACCAATTTCATCATTTTCTCTTTCGACCCGTCCCATGATTTTTGACAGCTCCGATGAACTTGAAATCAGGATACATTCTGAACATGATCTGGCTTCGATGACAATCGATGGTCAGGTCATGCATACCTTGAGTAATTCTGATATCATAAAAATAAAAAAGGCCAATCATTACGTTAAGCTGGTAACTTTTCCGGAAAACAGTTACTACCGGGTGCTTGAAAGAAAACTTCACTGGGGATTTGCTCCCAAGGGAAAAGATGAGCAATAGCTTTACTTTTCTTGGAACCGGTTCCGGCCACCCCCAAGCAGGGCGGGCAACCTCGGGCGGATGCATAAAGTCTGGTGAGTCTCTGACAATTTTGGATGTGGGAGGAGGTGTCACCAGATCATTTCTGAAAAACAATTTTGATCCAACAAAAGTTGACAGGATTATAATCTCTCATACCCATTCTGACCACGTTTGTGAGCTGACATTGTTGTTGCAACGTTTGCATCTTTCCAAAAGAGAAGAAAGAGTTGAACTGTTTTTGCCGGAGGAATTTGTTGATACTTTTGAAAAATATCTGCCGGCAGTTTATCTCTTTAAAGAAAAACTGCCTTTTGAGCTAAAAGTAAAAGGATATAACGGAAATCTTAAGTTAGATTGCGGATTCAAACTTGAGGCCTTCGCCAATAATCACCTAACCCCTTACGGGGAAGTGATAGCAGAGTTTGGTTATTCAAACAGGATGCAGTCTCACAGTTTCCAAATCACAACTGAAAAAAAGAGAATGTTTCACACTGCTGATATTGCCTCGTTTGATGACATAAAAGATTTGATCGATTCAAATGACTACCTGATATTTGACTCCACCCATGTAGATTTGCCTGAATTGTTTGATGCTCTGCCTGAGAAATCTATCGGACGGGTTATTGCCACTCATTTGGGAACGGAGGCGGAACTTGGTGCCATGAAAAGGGCAGCACAAAAAGCCGGTATAACTAATTTTGAACTGGCAAGCGATGGGAAAGTATTGGAGCTGTAAGTATTACTTGCCTGGAGTATCGAGCGTATAAATTGAAATAAGCTCATTCTTTTCAATTTCTGACAACCCTAACAATTCCAACGTCTCTTTGTTCAATTTCTGTAACTTGTTAACAAGAATATATGCGAATTTCCTTGACCTTAATGAATCTCTTGCAATTTCGACACTGGCAACCTGTAGAACATTTGAGTGCCAATACCAGGCGGTCTTGGCAACATGTTCCCAGTTAGGAACCCCATCGCCAATCAGTAATCCATCTTTAGAATCTTTGGAAAACAGAAAATTGTTCATTTTGTTATTGAACTCATATAACTCGGGAGATCTGATATGATGAATTGGCATTCCTGACAGTCCAGCAGCGCCTGCCAGAGCAATAAAAAAGATCAAAAAAATTGGGATTGCAGTTCTGATATGTCTTTCACTAAACTTTGAGTGCAGGTAAATGGAAGCAATAAGGGAACTGATTGCATACAGGGGAACAAAATAATGATAAAGAATTTTCGGAGCCATCATATAGAATAGTAAATACGCAATAAAGATTACGATTACAGGAGCAAATATTTTCTTTTTATTTTTCACTACTTCAAATATTCCAATCGGCAGCAATAGAACAAAAGGAAGATATAAAGTCACAAATCTTAGAGGAAATTCAAACCACTCGGTATGCAACCCCAAAACACTGCCCATGTTGCTTCTATTTATCAAATTTGGAAAATAATAATTTACAAAGCGACCATTATTAAAATTGAAATCCAAAAGCAGATAACAAGAAACAACAAAAATAGCAACTGCCGGTGCAAACCAAAAGAATTTGTTCTTGAGCCAGTTTCTGTTGAAAAAAAGAGCCGCCAAAAAAAGCGTGCCCCAGATTGGGGCAGAAACAATGCCTTTGGCTAAGAATGCACCGGACAAACCGGACGAGCAGATTATTGTATTTCTTAAATTCAATTTATCTTTTTGAAAAGAAATTATTGCGTATAAAGCCAAGAGGACAAAAAATGTCATAGGCACATCCAAAAGAGTAGAATTCCCAATTTGCATAAAGTTATAGGTGAGAAGCAAAATTAGTCCGGAAATGACACCAAATTTTTGATCAATCAATTTCTTCCCAATAAAATAGACCATAATTACAGAGCCGGAAGTAAAAAACGCTCCAACTAATCTTGCGGTAGTATCAGTAGCCCCCAACATTTTAAAGACAATACCTTGAAGCCAAAATACCAACGGAGGATGGTCTGCAAATTTATATAAGTAATATTCGGTATAAGTCGGACTGAACCAATCTCCGCTATTTGCCATGTTTCTTGCTATTACTGAATATGTAGCTGAATCAAGGTTTATTCCATCCTGCCAGAAACCCAAAGAGAGAAACAAAAGCGAAGATATTATTAAGACAGAAAGAGGATGATCAGAAATTTGATTGAGAAGTTTCTTTATCATGAAATATCCACAAATATCTTTTACTTGTTTGAAACGGTGCTGGTTATATAATCCCTGTTTAACCTGGCAATAAATTTGATTGATATGTCTTTGGGGCAGGCGGCCTCACATTCCTGAAAATTGGTACAGTTGCCAAAACCTTCTTCATCCATTTGAGCCAGCATCGCTTTGACTCTCTTTTTGGTTTCCACTTTCCCCTGAGGAAGAGAATCAAAATGAGAAACTTTGGCGGCCACAAAAAGCATGGCTGAGGCATTTTTACAAGCTGCCACACAGGCCCCGCAGCCAATACAGGCGGCGGCATCCATGGCATCATCGGCAGCCTCTTTGGTAATCGGGAATGCGTTTCCGTCCGGAGTGCCACCGGTATTTACAGAGACAAATCCGCCGGCCTGAATTATGCGGTCTAAGGCCGTACGGTCAACGATCAAGTCTT
>JACZYS010000110.1:3042-8428 GCA_022570975.1 Candidatus Zixiibacteriota bacterium
TCTCCACGGCTCAATATATATTTCATCGCCATCTTTAAAGTGTCTCATATGAAGTTGGCAAACGGTAGCACCTTTATCAGGTCCGTGGGGGCGACCGTTTATGACCAGAGAGCACATCCCGCAAATTCCTTCACGGCAGTCGTGGTCAAAGGCAATAGGATCAATATCTCTGGCAATCAAATCTTCGTTTACAACATCCAGCATTTCCAGAAAAGACATATGCTCGGAGACATTGCTGGCCTCATGAACTTCAATTTTACCTGAGTCCCCGGCCTTCTTTTGTCGCCAGATATATAATTTAAGATTCATTATTTGTAACTCCGGGTAGCCAGTTCCACATTCTCATAATTTAGCGGCTCTTTATGCAGCTCCGGTTTGTTGTCTTTCCCTTTGTATTCCCAGGCTGAGACATGGCAAAAATCTCTATCATTTCTTTTTGCTTCGCCGTCTTCGGTCTGGTACTCTTCACGGAAATGTCCTCCGCAAGATTCTTCGCGGGTTAAAGCATCGTGGCACATCAGCTCGGAAAATTCCATAAAGTCGGCCACCCGTCCGGCTTTTTCAAGCGACTGATTGAGCTCTTCACCTGAGCCGGTGATTTTTAGGTTTTTCCAGTATTGATCTCTCAATTCAGGGATAATCTCAAGGGCTTTTTTGAGCCTGCTTTCATTTCTGGCCATGCCACAGTTATCCCACATGGTTTTGCCTAGCTCTTTATAGAACGACTCCACCGTTCTTTTGCCATTTATTGAAAGGATTTTTTTAATCTTATCAATGGCTTGGTCTTTTGTGTTTGCAAATTCAGAATCAGATGTTGACACATCTGAGTTTCCAGCTCTGGCCAGATAATTGCCGATTGCATAAGGGATAACAAAATATCCGTCGGCCAGTCCCTGCATTAATGCACTGGCACCAAGTCTGTTGGCGCCGTGGTCTGAGAAATTAGCTTCACCCAGGACGAACAGTCCTGGCACAGTGCTCATTAAATTATAATCAACCCAGAGTCCGCCCATGGTATAGTGCGATGCCGGATAGATACGCATCGGGACATCGTATGGATTTTCATCGGTGATGCGCTGATACATGTCAAAGAGGTTGCCATATCTCTCTTTGATTATCTGTCGGCCGAGTCTTTTTATGGCATCTGAAAAATCCAGATAGACACCGTTTCCGGTTTCACCGACACCAAGGCCTGCATCGCAGACTTCTTTGGCGCTTCGCGAAGCTATATCTCTCGGAGCAAGATTTCCAAAACTGGGATACTTGCGTTCCAAATAATAATCTCTTTCATTTTCAGAGATGTCAGCAGGTTTTCTTTTGTCACCTTTGGATTTTGGTACCCAGATTCTTCCGTCATTTCTCAGCGACTCTGACATGAGGGTTAGCTTGGACTGGTAGTCTCCGCTTACCGGAATGCAGGTCGGGTGGATTTGGGTATAGCAGGGGTTGGCAAAAGCGGCGCCCTTTTTGTAGGCCCTATAAGTTGCCGTAACATTGCAGCCTTTGGCGTTGGTGGAAAGGTAAAAGACATTGCCGTATCCACCTGTTGCCAGAACCACGGCATCGGCATTATGACAGCTGATTTCTCCGCTGACCAAATCTCTTACGGCAATTCCTCTGGCTCTTTCGTTCTTGATAACAATGTCCAGCATTTCTGTCCGGGAAAACATTTTGACCGTGCCAAGTCCTATCTGTCGGCTCATGGCCGAGTAGGCTCCCAGAAGTAGCTGCTGCCCTGTTTGTCCTCTGGCGTAGAAAGTTCTCGAAACTTGCGCCCCTCCAAATGACCTGTTGGCCAGGTTTCCGCCATATTCTCTGGCAAAAGGAACACCTTGGGCTACGCACTGGTCAATTATGTTCCGGCTTATTTCTGCAAGTCGATGAACGTTGGCCTCGCGAGATCTAAAGTCTCCGCCCTTGATGGTGTCATAAAAAAGTCGATAAACGGAGTCGCCGTCATTCTGGTAATTTTTGGCGGCATTAATTCCGCCCTGAGCCGCAATCGAATGCGCCCGTCGGGGGGAATCCTGAAAACAGAAACAGGAGACATTATATCCTAATTCTGCCAGAGTCGCCGAGGCCGAGGCTCCGGCTAAACCTGAGCCGACAACTATGATTTTGTATTTTCTTTTATTAGCCGGGCTTACAAGTTTTGATTCAAATTTATGGCGCGTCCATTTTTCGGCAAGAGGACCGGAAGGTGTCTGGGCATCCAACTTCATTAGTTACCGCCTCCCAGCTGAAAATTAGCAAATCCTGTCAGCACCGCTATCGGAATTGAAAGATATCCAAGCAGAATTAATATTGAGAAAACCTTACTTAACAATTGCAGTTTGGGGATCAAGTGAACTCTGGTTGCTCCAAAAGTTTGAAACATACTGAAGAACCCATGGTAAAGATGCATCGATAAAAATATCACTGCAATAATATATGCAGCAGAAATATAAACATTGCTGAAACCATAAATGACCATCGAATAAACATCAAACCGACCGGAACTGTCCACAAGAGTGCTATACTCCGGGTTGGTCGTTAGAAAAGTAAAATGAAGCAGGTGATATATTACGAAAAAAAGAAGCACCAATCCGGAAAGAATCATCGTTCTTGAGGGAAGAGTTGATGTCACGTTTGCTACTCTGGCATATTTTATCGGTCTGGCCGATCGGTTTTCCATCACCAATTTAATTCCAAGAAAAATATGGGTAACAAAAAACAAAAGAAGAAAGACTCTGCTTGACCAGATAACTAAAGGTAATTCTTTTAATGCCAGGGCATAGCTGTTTAAGGCATCCTGTCCGGCAAAAAACAATAAGTTTCCGGCCAGATGCCCTATTACAAACAGAATAAAAGCGGCCCCGGTAACAGCCATGAAAAGCTTTTTACCAATTGAGGAACTAATCACCGGAATCTTGCCGGTCGGCTTGGAGATTGAATAATTTGATACACTATCAGACATTGTCAGAAAGTATTACAGATATTTTCTGCCGTCAACTTAATAAAGAGGTTTTTTGAACCGTTTTTCTATTTTCTTGTAAGATTATAGTGGTCTTATTGAGCAAGAAACCAGTCGATAAAATCGATTTGACTTTTTGTGACTGGATTGATATCTTTTGCCAAAGTGACCTGAATTTATTAACTTAATTCAAAAAGACAATCAGTTAAATTGGAGTAATAAATGAACAAAAGAATTTTGGAGAACAAA
Organism: Candidatus Zixiibacteriota bacterium; assembly: GCA_022570975.1. Classification (GTDB taxonomy): domain Bacteria; phylum Zixibacteria; class MSB-5A5; order GN15; family FEB-12; genus JACZYS01. Next base: position 6,245 of record JACZYS010000110.1, read on the forward strand.
AGAATTTTGATTTTATCTGTCCTGCTTATGTTTGTCGCTCTTTCTGCCGGTATGCTTGAGGCCAAGTCCAAAGTCGGGGCGGCAGTAAAGCTTGGTCTTTCAGGCGAAGGAGCAATCAACGACAGCACCATTAAAGCCGGCAAGGATTTCTCAATTGATATTTACATTGAGAACGACTCTATCCGCACCGGATTTACACTTGGATTTATTTTTAAATCCGAAGATATCAAAAATATCATTCACCTTACCGATAGCGGCAACGGCATAAATGACAGCGGTGATTTAGTTGGCCACAATGGTTGGGAAAATAATTCAATCTGGGATTTCGACGGGACCGGGTCGGTTGAACTTGACTGGGATGGAAAGCTGCCCGAGCATTTGGGCTTTTGGGGACTTTCAATCAAGAGACATTTTCCACCAATGGAACTGAAAAAAGTTATCTCTATCAATCTCAATATTGTTGACACGGGAACCTTGGTTGTTGACTCAGTTTATTTTCCTCCGGGCGGAAAGTGGATGTTCTCATCACCTGCTGACATAGCAGCGCCGGTGGAGCCGGATTGGGACGGACCATACTCATTTAAAGTTGTAAAATAATTATAGAACGTCTGCCATATCAGGCAAGCGTCTTTTTCTGTGAATAATATGACAGCCTACTTATTCTTCGCATACTTTCTCTTGCCTTTCCATTTTTCCGGTTCAATTGAAGCAATTGAAAAGAATCACCAGGTGACTGAGATTAGAATCGAAATTCCACAAATTCAGTTTCCGCCGCTAACTTTGCTTGACACCGTTCCAATTTATTTTGAATCATCTGCTCCCATGGGCGGGTTTGACTTGAAAATTGAATCAAGCAGCAACGCTTTTTTCTCTATTATAGATATCATTCCGGGTGAATTCACCGACAGCTGTAAGTGGGAATTGTTTAGTGCCAGATCGAGTAAAATATCCGATGCCAAAAATAATCTAATCAAAGTCTGGAAAATTGTTTCTCTTCCAGAGATGATACCGGATGATGTCAGTCCAATTTGCAGGCAGCTGAATCACAAATCCGTCCTTTGCAGGCTGATTCTGCTTGTCAAAAAGCAAGAATCTGTTATAGCAGATTTGGGTGAAATATCATTTTACTGGGAGTCCTGCCGGGACAATGTTGTTTCTTCGGAATCAGGGAAAAAACTTTACATATCCAAGAAGGTCATAGATACCTCAGGAAAAGAGATAAAAACAGATCCGAATTTTGCCGGAAGAAATGGTCCCCCGGAAAACTGCATCTCAAAAAGGTCAAAAGATAAACTTTTCAGAACGGTTACATTTATCAATGGTAGTTTGAGCCGGGCTATAATAGATTCCTCTTTTTTTGAAGCCGATACATTGAGTTCAAAAAATTGAGTATCGAAATAACGGATCAAATAATTTGATAATTAAAGTATTGACATTCACCATCCCATTTCTAAATTGCCTGCCTGAATAGATTTTAATTTGTTGGAAAGACTTTAAATGAGATTATATGAATTTGAGGGAAAAAAGCTCTTCAAAGATTTCGGCATTCCCGTTCCCGAAGGCATTCTGACTACAAACATCGATGAACTTTTTGAGGCAGTAGAAAAGCTAAATTGCCCGGTTGTCTTAAAGGCTCAGGTCTTAACCGGGGGAAGAGGAAAAGCCGGCGGGATAAAACTGGCCGACGGCGCCAATGAGGCAAAAACAATTGCCGCTCAATTATTTGCTATGACCATTAAAGAATTTCCGGTCGAGAACATTTTGGTCGAACCAAGACTTGCAATTGAAAAAGAATATTATATCGGCGTCACCTTAGATAGAGCCAATTATAAACTGGTGGTCATTGCATCCGGTGAGGGCGGCGTTGATATCGAAGAAATGGCAGAAAATCATCCAGAAAAAATTATCAAGAAGTCTTTTGACATAGACGAAGAACTTTTTACGTTTGATGCCCTTTTAATTGCAAAACAGATTGGGATTCCTCAACCGCTCATCAAGCAAGCAGCGACAATAATTCAATCTCTGTTTACGATGTTCAAAAAATATGACGCCAAACTCCTTGAAATTAATCCCCTGGTTTTAACTTCCGACAACCAACTGATTGCCGCCGACAGCCGGATGTCACTCGATGATGACGCTTTATTCCGTCACCCGGAACTAAAGGAAATGGGAATAGAAATGCGT
>JACZYS010000111.1 GCA_022570975.1 Candidatus Zixiibacteriota bacterium
TTTGTCCGCCTGAGAATATTTCTTGAATAATTCCATAAGTGATTCATCCTGAGTGAATCTACAGGGATTAAAGGCCGGCATTTTGCTACCCAATCGGATTATTTTTACATGATCAATTTCTCTTATGGCCTGAAATATTTTCTCCAATTTTGGGGTCTGCAGAATCATTGGGTCGCCGCCGGTCAAAAGAACATTGTTAATTTCTTTATGGGCACTAATATATTTGAGCCCCGGTCCTATATCATAAGTGACTTCGTCGTTGTCATTCATAAATAATCTCTTGCGAAAACAGTAACGGCAGTAGGCACCGCAGACTTCGTTTACAAGCAGTAATACGGTTGGGGAGTATTTGTGCTGGACTCCTCTTTCAACTGAACAGCCTCTTCGTCAGATGCATCCAGCTTACCCCATTCAATCAGCTCTTCCTCGTGGGGGATTATGAGCCTTCTAATAGGGTCATCGGGGTCATCCCAGTTAATCAAACTTAAGTAGTAATCATTGGTACGGAAAACATATCTTTTGGAGACTTCTTTAATTTTTTCTTTTTCAAGTTCTGTCAGTTGGGGAATTTTATCAATATTGAGAATATATTTAGCTCTTTTCTTCTTTTTGTGAGGAAGTCCGTTATTTTCGGTAGTCATATTTTTTGCCTCCTTCAATTCACTTTACAATACATCAATTTTCTTGACGTTTCTGCCTTCACCAACCTAAATCCGTTAATCAAGGTGAAAGAGATTTGAGAAAAACAGGCTTTGTTCTTCCATTCACATTACTCAACCATATTGCTGATATTCAAGAATATAACCACAATCTGTCCGCTTGACAAGCCCCCGCAAGAGATGAATCACTGTTTGGGAACCAAGGTCATAATGCTTAAGATAGTGCTATACATAAGCTTACTGGCAAATGCCATTTAGCGATATAAACTGATTAGTATCACTGCTTTAGTTTGAATTGCCATTTTATGTGATTTTATTCTGAAATATTGTTCTTGAATTAGTTTTCTATGACTGAATTTCAGAGATAAAATTTGGAAAGCTGAAGTTAAACTCCCGGTTAGATTAGGTGACAGCCAGAAAATGAGTTTAAGTTTGCACCATGAAGTATAAAGAATATATTTGGTAGCAATAGTGATGAAAATACTGGATTGGTATATAATACGGGAGCATATAGCTCCGTTTTTGTTCTCCTTTTTTACCATAACCTTCCTTCTGGTAATTGAGTATGTCCCCAAAATTGTGAATCATGTTATTGACAAAGACCTTTCTATCTGGGTGGTGCTTGAGCTGGTAGCGCTGAACCTGGCCTGGATGTTAGCTCTTTCTGTTCCCATGTCCATTCTTGTTGCTGTCTTAATTGCATTCGGGAGGCTGGCTTCTGACTTTGAAATTGTGGCTATAAAAGCATCCGGCATCAATGTTTTCAGGCTGATGGTTCCGGTTTTGCTGGTCGGCTGTTTATTTACTTATGGAATGGTGGTCTTTAATGATAAGATTTTGCCGGACTTAAACAAAACCGCCCGACAGCTCTGGAGTGATATCTCAGCCATGCGGCCTACCTTGGTTTTTAAATCGGGAGTCTTCATAACCGACATACCCAATTATCTGGTCCTGATTGATAAGATTGACCATGCCACTTCCCGGGTAGAGGGGATAAGTATCACCGATGACAAAGACAGAAATTACCAGAGGATAATTGTGGCTGAATATGGATATCTGAAAATGACAGATGACGGAAAAAATATGCAATTCACCCTGCATAACGGCCAGATACATACTTTGGACGTAGCCGAGCCGGAAAATTACAGGAAGATAAATTTTGAGACACAGGTGATTAACGTGAAAGATGTTTCATCAGAGCTTCGCCGCTCAGAATCCAATTACCGCTCTGACCGGGAGATGGGTATCGACCAGATGTCTCAGATTGTTAAAAGCTCCCTGAGTTCAATGATTCCGATAGAGAAATCACTCGCAGAGTTTATGAATAAGACATTTTCGCCACTTTTTTCAGATTCTATTTCTTCTACTGAGTCAGACACCCTTTCAGATTCGTCCCTTATTGTCCTGGCAAAACATAGATTGGAAACTTCAGCCAAACATATTCAACGACAGGTAAAACAGTTAAGCTCCCACCAGCGGAACATGAATAAATACAAAATTGAAATTTATAAGAAATATTCCATTCCGGCGGCGGCAATCGCTTTTATTTTAATCGGTGCACCGCTTGCGGTAATGTCAAAAAGAGGAGGGATGGGAATATCTATTTCTATTTCTATTCTTCTTTTTATAATTTACTGGTCCTTTTTAATTGGCGGCGAGGATTTGGCTGACCGGGGATTGGTGGATCCGTTCTGGGCAATGTGGTCGGCCAATATTTTAATTGGCGGTATTGGTGTTATATTAACACTAATGGTCAGCTCAGAATTTTCTCTTGCAAGCTACTTTAATAAGAAAGTAGAAAATAAAGCATGATAAAGAAACTGGATGTATATCTTCTTAAGTATTTTCTCACTACTTTAGTAGTGGTAGTTTTTTCGTTTGGGCTGACATTCATTATTATAAACATAATTGAAGAGTTAAGAGATTTTATTGACCATCAGGTTCCACTGCTGCAGGTCCTGGAATATTATTTCTATTTTGGAGGCTGGGTAATAAAATCATTTCTTCCAATGTTTATAATGCTTTCCGTTTTATTTTCTATTTCCATACTCTCAAACAAGAATGAAATACTGGCCATGAAAGCCTCAGGCATCTCACTGTATAGGATTTCTGCTCCAATACTGGTCATGGTACTATTATTATCTGCCGGGCATTTCTATTATAATGAATATCTTTTTCCTCCGGCTAACAAAAAAAGACTTGAGATAAAGAATTTTACGATTGAAAAAAAATCAAAAAGGTCGTTCAGCCGGATGTCAAATTTAAAGAGACAGATTTCTCCCGGCTCAGTTTATTCTCTTGGAAGTTTTAACTTAAACAAAACTGAGGGAATGAATCTTAAACTCTACAAAAGGGAGAAGAACGAAATTGTCCAGCTTTTGACAGCTGAGAGGCTGGTGTATAAAGACTATCAATGGCTTGCAATAAACGGACAGGTGAGAAATTTTCAGGGGGAGTCATTTACTTTTTATGAGTTTGACACACTGACCATACCAGAAATTGAAGACAAGCCCCGTGATTTGGCCAAAAAACTTGGTAAACCGGAAGACATGGGGTATGACGAGTTGAAAGAATACATCGAGCTTCTAAAACGTACCGGCTCACCATATGTAAGAGAGTCAATCGACTTAAAGTTAAAATATGCTTTTCCGATTTCTTCATTTATTGTCGTCCTTTTATGCATCCCGTATGCGGTAAATACTAAAAAAGGAGGAGTAGCGGTCTCGCTTTCAACCGGAGCATTTATATCTCTCATATATTTTGTTGCCTTTAAGATTCTTCAGTCAATGGGCTATAACGAAAAAATCCCTGAGGTAGTTGCCGTCTGGGGAATAAATGCAATATTCCTCTTAATTGGCCTTACTTTCATGATTAAAGCCAGGAAATAATGAGTTTTAATGACCACCAAAAAAATAGAGTTGCCTGGAATGAAATGGTGGAAGTGCATATCAAGCATCCATCGGGCAAACTAAAGGAATTTCTTTCCGGCTGGTGCTCATTAAAGGAGATTGAGTTAAATGAAGTTGGAGACGTTTCAGGAAAGACCCTGCTTCACCTTATGTGTCAATATGGACTGGACAGTTTAAGCTGGGCAAAGAGGGGAGCCAAAGTTTTTGGCGTGGATATTTCTGACAACTCAATTGACAATGCCAAAATGATTAAAGAGAAATCAAAAATTGAAAACGCATCTTTCATCAGGGAAGATGTGTTGAAACTTCAGGGGGCAATCAAAGAGAAGTTTGAAATTGTGTTTCAGTCATATGGAACCCATGTCTGGATTTCTGATATTTATAAGTGGGCTGAGGTGGTTGCATCATATCTCTTGCCGGGAGGGTTTTTGTACATTATTGATCAGCACCCGATTTGTGTTATATACCAAACGCAAGAGATGACTTATTTCAGCCGTGAGCCTCAAAGATATAAAGGGGAAAACGATTACCTGGACCGACAATACAAAATAAAAAATGAGCTGGTGGAGTGGCAGCATCCTCTGTCTGAAATTATCAACGCTGTAATCAAATCCGGCCTGAGTATTGAGTTTGTCCATGAATTTGATAAAGGTTTTTATCAGGTGGAAGATGACTGGTATCAAGAGGGAGATTACTGGTATCCGCCCGGAGGTCCCTGTCGTTATCCGCTTATGTTTTCACTAAAAGCTCATAAACCTCAATAAAAAAACCGCCTGTTTGACAGACGGCTTGTAATATCAGGATTAAAAGAAAAATCAGGTGCCCATTTCCCATGAGGAGAGATATATTTTCTGTTCTTTGGTCAGTTTATCAATTGCCACGCCCATACTTTTTAGTTTCATCATGGCAATATCTGAGTCAACTTTTTCAGGCAGGGTATAAACTTGATTGGTTAGCTTCTTATGGTTTTTTGCAACATGTTCAGAGGCGAGGGCCTGATTGGCAAATGACATGTCCATAACCATTGCCGGGTGACCTTCGGCAGCGGCCAGATTTATCAGACGACCCTCGGCAAGAATATATGTCTTGTTTTTACCTATCGCATACTCTTCCACATTTGGCCGCACAATTCTTCTTTTTTTGGAGAGTTTTCCAATCCCCGAAAGATCAATCTCAGCATTGAAATGACCGGAGTTGGTTATTATGGCACCATCTTTCATTTTTTTGACATGTTCAGGGCGAATGACATTTAAGTTTCCGGTAACGGTAATAAAAAGGTTTCCAATTGATGCCGCTTTTGCCATTGGCATCACCTGGAATCCGTCCATGACTGCCTCCAGTGCTTTGACCGAGTCAATTTCTGTAATTACTACCTGAGCGCCCATCCCTTTTGCTCTTATGCCCAAACCGCGTCCGCACCACCCGTAGCCGGCAATAACAACCGTTGCCCCGGCAATCAGCATATTGGTGGCGCGCAAGATACCGTCTAAAGTTGACTGTCCGGTTCCGTATCGATTATCAAAGAATTGTTTGGTTTTTGAATCATTTACGGCAATTACCGCGAACTTGAGGGCGTTATCTTGGGCCATTGCTCTTAGACGAATAACACCGGTAGTTGTTTCTTCGGTACCTGCTAAAATAGTTTTGAGCAGTTCTTTTCTTTCCTTGTGCAAGGTTGAAACCAAATCGGCACCGTCATCCATGGTGATATGCGGTTTGAAATCTAAAGCCTGATGAATATGTTTGTAATATGTTTTATTATTTTCTCCGTAGATGGCATAGACCGAAATTCCGTATTCTTTCACAAGTGCCGCAGCAGTTGAGTCTTGAGTCGAAAGCGGGTTGGAGGCACACAAAACTGTGTTGGCACCGCCGGCTTTGAGAGTTCTCATCAGGTTTGCGGTTTCTGTGGTAACATGGAGACAGGCGGCAATGGTTAAGCCTTTAAGAGGTTTTTCTTTTGTGAACCTCTCTCTGATATTTCTTAAGACAGGCATATTTCTTTCTGCCCATTCTATTTTATTTTTCCCCTCTTTTGCCAGCTTAATATCTTTTATATCATACTTAATTGTCATTTACTACGCATCCTTTGCTAATATTTTTGCTTTATCTGTTTTTTCCCAGGTAAAACTCTTTTCCGTTCTTCCAAAATGTCCATAGGCTGCTGTAATTGCGTATTTTGGTTTTAGTAAATCGAGTTTTTTGACAATTTCTCTGGGAGTCAAATTAAAATGTTTTCTTACAAGTTTTTCAAGCGCTGTGTCAGATATTTTCCCCGTTCCTGCTGTGTCTATCATAAGTGATACCGGTTCAGCTATTCCAATGGCATAAGCTAACTGGATATGACATTTGTCAGCAAGATTTGCGGCGACAATATTTTTTGCAATATAACGGGCCACGTAGCAGGCAGAGCGGTCAACTTTGGTGGGGTCTTTTCCTGAGAATGCTCCTCCGCCGTGAGGAGCAGAGCCGCCATAGGTATCAACAATTATTTTTCTTCCGGTCAAACCGGCATCTGATTTCGGTCCTCCGACAACAAACTTTCCGGTTGGGTTGACATAATATTTTGTTTTTTTATCAACCATATTTTGGGGAATAACCGGGTCAACTACCTTTTTTATGATTTCAGCGACAGCATCTTTGTTGATTTGTTTTCGATTTCTGTTTAAGATGTCTTCGTTATGCTGGGTGGAAATTAATACCGTATCAATTCTCACTGGCTTTCCGTTTTTGTATTCCACCGTTACTTGGGATTTTCCATCCGGTCTCAAATATGAAAGGATGTTATTTTTTCTCACCCTGGCGAGTCTTTTTGTCAATTTATGAGCCAATGAAATAGGAAGGGGCATTAACTCTTTTGTTTCACGGCAGGCATAGCCCATCATCAATCCCTGATCACCGGCTCCGCCGGTGTCTACTCCCTGAGCAATATCAGGTGACTGGGTTCCGATAGCGTTTAAAATTGAACATGAATCATAAGAAAAACCTAAGTCTCCATCGACATACCCTATATCTTTTATGGCAGACCTAACCACAGAATCAATATCAACATATGAGCTGGTGGTTATTTCACCGCCAACAATTACCAGTCCTGCGGTGACAAATGTTTCACAGGCAACGCGGCCTTTTTTGTCGGCTTTTAATACGGCATCCAATATTTCATCAGATATTCTGTCACAGATTTTATCCGGGTGCCCTTCTGTTACAGATTCCGAAGTAAATAAGAAATTCTTGCCGGACATTATACTCTCCTTGTAAAATGCAATATTGAATTCAGTTAATCTAATCGGAAAAATCATTAAACTGTTTAAGAATTTTCGATAGATATATGAATTTGTCACCCATTTCAAATAGTTCTGTCAATTGCAATCTTAATATTTCATTTCAAAAAGACAAGAATTACTATGTATTTCACCTGTCTTTGTTTAATCAGACCCCGAAGATATGTAAAACTCTTTCTTATGCCAAGCCCTCATTTGAAATGAACATTTTGCTTATCCGGTAAGTCAGAAATCTCTGAATTAGTTGAGTTTTGCGGGGAGCTTTACAGGGAGCCTTATAATATTGCCCATGCTCTTGAGGGAATCTGCCGTTTGAGAGACAGGCAGATACGAGATATTATTGTTATTTTCCAGATAGAGACCAACTGAGATTTCTGAAATATTTCCTGAAAAATCAAAATTGTAGTTTGCAATTTCAATCTTATTTTTTTTCCACGTTGAAGTTCTTGTAACCGGGGAGAAATCATAAGGGAAATATTTTGAACGGCTCTCGGTCTTAGTTATTACAGCTTCTTCATAATTTACCCAGAAAGCTACCGTATAATCATCTCTTATCCTTTCCAAAGGGATAAAATATAGTTCAATTCTAAACGATTCCTTTCCAAAAGGTGTCAATTCATAGCCGGCAAGATTGATAGCTGGATTTTGAAAATATGCGTAAAAACTGTCCGGGATAATTGATATCAAGCCAATAGAGGACAAGAACAGTTTCTCTGAATGAATAAGGCTGTCTTTGAGATGGTTATTTATTTCCGGTTTTTTGAGTATACCAGCAAACAACTGCCGGAATAGATATTTTTTTGAAAAATCAAATCTTGATGAATCTGCGAAGAGGAATTCTTTCAGATTTTTTATCTGCCCTCTCAGCAAGTCAAACTTTGGTTGTTGTGAAATTTGCACATCAATGCTTACAATAGAATCTGCCACGTCACCTTTCCAGTTGGAAAAGAGCTTATTTACTCTTTCAATTTTTCTGTCGTTTGGTTTTGCAAAAGCTGCCAGCGAATATGTCTCTTTTGCGACAGTGTAATTCTTTACTCCTCCTTTTATCAGCAGATCGGCGCGAAAGCGAAATTTCATCCCCAGTTTAATGATAATTTCTTTCCATGTTTTGTTGTCCAGAAGTTCATTATGCTCTGTATACAGATTTACGAAACCATTTATGATAGCATCCGGTGAAGCATATGACTGATTTTCAATATTGTCAATTAACTCTAAGGCAGGTTTTGGAAATCTGTCAGGATTAGCGGCAGTGTCATAGACGGGAGTTTCCGGATTATAGCCACACCCCAGTTGCGAAACTACCAGTATTACAAGAACCATTAGTTTTAATTTAAGAAAATTCATGATATTCAAGATTTTTTTAAAGACGAAAAAAATAGAATCAAAGAACAACCTAAAAATGGAGAAACTTACTCAGAAGTCTTAAATAGAATGTACAGTTTTTTAAAATATGTAGATAAAAAATATGAAGGTAAAAATATTTTAATAATTAGTCACGAAAGTCCCCTTTTTCTTTTAGATGGTAAAGTAAGAGGACTTTCTTTATTAGAAACTATCGAAAAGTTTTCT
>JACZYS010000112.1 GCA_022570975.1 Candidatus Zixiibacteriota bacterium
ATATGCGAAAATCCTAGAGAATAATTCCAGAGTGACAGTATCTTTTTCCGCTTTTGTTGATATCAACACTTTTCCAATATCGTTGCAATAGATAGGTAGAGAAGCAACGCAGAACCAAATTGAATCTGAGATTGTATCTGGAAGAAATACTGTAACAGGTTGGAGTTGGTTACCATATTTGTCAAATTTGTTGAATTGCTGTAAACTAAATCCTTGACCTAAAGAGATATAATCAACTTCATATAGATTTCCTGCGGCATCAATGGCGACAGAAGGCCAGATCGATCTATCTGGGTAACCAAGGGTAGTATCATAGCACATAAAATCATCACGGGTGACAAGTGAATCTGCGTTGGCAACTTGAATATAACATATTATCAATGACAATATTATTGAAGAAATTGTCTGATTGACTCTTGTTGTTCTCATCTAATTAGATTCCCTTAATCTTATAGAGTATAGAGAGCTTTTGCTCTCTATACTCCAATATATCGGTTTTTTTTAAATACGCAAAACCTATTTCAACATTACCATTTTCTTGGAATCTTCAAATCCATCAGCTTTTAGTCGATAAAAATAGACTCCGGATTGGCTTCGCAGAGTCTCGCAATGGCGTAGAGGAAGACTGGATTCCCGTTTGCACGGGAATGACATCGGGGGTGTAGAACTGAAAAATTAGGCGATGCTCCTAAAGCCTTTCAAACAGAAGAATCTCATCTTCGTTTTTTTCATACAAAATCTTAGCCGGTATAAATCCACAGCTTTCAACAAAGGCATATAACTTCTGGCGATTATAGCGGTTGTGATGATATCCATTCCGTTCCAGCTTAATAAAATCATCTTTATCATGCATCTTGATAAACATGGAAAGAATAAAATAACTGCCGGTCAGCCGGCATAATTCTTTTATGATATCATTATAATGCTCGGCATGCTCGATTACATCTTTGTTTAAGACGATATCAAACTTTCTGTCAGGGAAATCAATAGATGATAAATCGAAATGGTGAAATGAGGCATTCTTTCCGTTTAAGTTTTTGACGGCATAATCCAAGGCCAGCTTGTTGCTGTCCATTCCGTGATAAGAGCCTTTAAATCCTTTTTGAAAAAGTCGGTATCCCTCAACCCCGGTGTTGCATCCGGCATCGAGAAGTTTTGTCTTTTCGTCTGAAACTGAAAGGACATATTCTTCTATCTTATTTCGAGTTTCCTGCTGACCGACAGCTTCAAAATCTTTGACAGTTGCCGGGCCGATAATATGGTCAATCTTCTGCCAGAATGTTTCTTTCATCCGGTCAAATTCTCATGACTTTAAGCTGACTTCAACAAAAAACTTACTTGAATTGAATAAATATCTCGGCATTTTCAAATCTGGCTCTGACATCCAGTGTGTCCGGATATGACGCAAACGTCTCCGACAAGCGGTACGGGTCAACTTGGCCTTTATCTCTTTTTCCATTTTTATTAGAATCAATGAAACCGAAAAGTCTGTATTTTCCGGCCGGGAGGGTTGAAGAAAATTTGTTCTCAATTAGTATTACAGGATAAAACTGATGGGTTTTGTAATTCTCAGCCGTCAGCTTAACCCGGTCATTTTGTTTTTTTTCAATTGATATTATTACTTCACCGGACATTATGCCCAATGAATCGGGATGCACCAGTGACATTTTATATGAGATTAACGAGTCGCCCATGAGGTTTCCGCTTATGTCTGATATTTCAAATTCCGTAATTTTTAAGCGATAACTGATTCCGGGGGTTATTCTGTCGGCCGATAACTTCACTTTAAAATCATTTACAAATTCATATTTTAAACCGGGGACATTTGTTGTGTCATGCCAGAGAGAAAATGTTTCAGAGGTCAATTTGTCACGGTCAATTGGTTCGTTAAACAAAATGGAAATATCAAGCTTCTTGCTTAATTGTGGCAGAGAATCCGGCTCAACCATTCTAATTTCAGGACCACTCTTGTCTTCCCTATTTTTGAAGTAATAATTTTTAAAACTTAAATCAGCCAAATCACTTATTCCAGAAACAGCTACCGAATACTCTCCCTCAGAAATAGAATCGAGATGACAGCTCAAAACTGATGAAAAGGCAAGGTCACTTTCCTGGATTTTACTTATTGGAATGGTTGTTAATTCGTCCTGAGGTGATACAATTTTTATGGTTCCGTTATTTTCCTTGAGTTTATCAATTGAAATCTCGCGATTCAATCTGACTATCAGAATTTTGTTCTGATCAAAATGAACTGAAGTAATTTTTATCTCATGAAAAAATTGTTTGTTCAAGGGAAGAAAGAGGGAATCAAAAGAAAGGGAGTCAGATAGATTTATCATCCGGTCAGGAGTGGCAAAACTTTCTTTTTGAGAATCAAAAATTCCATTCCTGTTTTCATCTCGGAAAGCAAGCAGATAAAAATCTGATTCGGGAAGATAATCAAACTGAAAAAATCCGCTCTTATTTGAATATGTAATATAATCAGGTTCTTGTGATGACAGATTGATTACGCTGTCATAATCTTTTCTCTCGTACAAGGCAGCCAGCATCCCCGGTTGCGGTTTGTTTTCTGCTGTAACAAAGCCAGAAACTCTACCGGTTGCTATTTCATTACCGGTAGAAAATGCAATACTCAGCGAGCTGTCTAAAAGATTGCCACGTAAATCTTTTATGTTAGATGACAACGAAATTATATAAGTTGTGTTTTCTTTGAAATTTTCTGCAAGAGTAATGATAATTTTGTCAGATTTCCATTTTATCTCAGGTTCTTTTTTTTGCCCCGGCGAAATAAATATTGACGCCCCTTTTTCAGGTCTTACAATTCTCTCCGAGAAAAAAATTGTTACGGATTTTGCAGCCGTTACATTGGTCTCTTTGTTTTTTGGAAGGGATGAGATGATATATGGCGACTGTCGGTCTATCTCTCCCCCCGGGGGCGGAGCAACTTCGGCACAGCCTGATAGTATGACAGAGATGAATAAAAATTTGAGAACCAATAAGCCAGACAATGAATTATGATTGCTCAATTGCCAATTTTCTCCATGATAGTGGAGTCTTTCGGGTTTAATTCAAGAGCCTTCTGCCACCACTCGCTGGCTTTATCATTATCACCAACGGCTTTAAAGGCATCGCCGAGATGATCATGTATGACCGGGTCGTTTCCGCTGGCCACCGCCTTTTTCAAATACTTAATGGCTTTTTTATAATTCTTCATTTTATAATGTACCCAGCCATAACTGTCCAGAAAAGCAGCATTTTCAGGTGATATTTCCAGTGCTCTTTCAATTAAGAGTATGGCATCGTCCAGGCGCATATCATTTTCTGTCAGCATATATCCGAGATAATTTAGAGCCTGCGAATGGTCGGGAACTTTTGCAATTAATTCCTCAAACACTTCAATTGACATATCTATTTCATCATAATATTCATAAGTTGCAGCCAGAGCAAAAAGAAGACGTACTCCACTTGCTTCGTTTTGCATATGTGTCAATCCTGTCTTGTAAGTATTAATCTCATCATCCTTTTCTTCCAGTTTCCGGCAGGCAAAACCTAAATCAAGCCATGACTGGGCAAGAGTGTCAGCAACTTTGGTAAGCGATGTAAAATGCTCCCTGGCACTTTCAAAATTTTCGTTGAGGACAGAAATTCTACCCATATAGTAAAAATCAATCGGATGGCGATCACCAATTGAGATGAGTCTCTCAAAAATGCCGGCAGCCTTTTTAAGTGAATCAGCTCTGAAATAAATTGTTCCCAGAAGTCTCACCGCCGGCTTATCCATCGGAGAAATTTCTACAATCCTTTCAGCATATTTTATTGCTTGATAAACGGAGTCTTGCTCCATATAATAATTGGCCGCCAGGCGGTTTAAGACTATATCATTTCCGTCAACCTTTAGACCGGTCAAATATGTGGCAATGGCACTGTCACCTTTGCCAATATGATCATATAGTTCTCCGAGTTCAACGAAGGCCATTAAATTTTCAGCCCGGTTGTTTAATTCCAAAGACTTCTTTAGTGACTTCTCGTATTTTAAATAGTCTCCACTTATGCGATAAAGTTTGGCCAGGTCATTAAAAAGACGGTAATTGTTATTGCGGATTATGGTCATATTTTCGTAACACCATATAACAGAATCAATTTTCTTTTCAGCCCGATAAAAACTGGAAAGATAAGAGTAAGCCATAGTATGACGGTCGTTATGTTCAATAACTTTAAGATATGATATCTTAGATTTCTCACGGTCACCAAGCATTCTGAACGAAGCCGCCCTTAACTCATGCACCAACAAGTCTTCCGGCTTTATGAACTCAAGCGTCTCAATTACGTCGCCATACATCTTCATCCTGAAAAGTACCGAAGCTAAGGAATATCTTATCTCATGCGAGGTTGGATAAATCTGAAGAGCTTTTGTATATTTTCTGGCCGCCGAGTTGTAGTCTTCCAGCCCTTCATAAAGAGTTCCATCTACGAAATAACGGAAAGCCAGATTGGAAATCATATCATCTTTTGAAGGTTCTGCCAGTTTTGAAGTCTTAACTTTTCCCTCAGACTGCCTAATCTCCAGAACTGTCTTCTTAACTGACTTAGAAGAACAGGAAACCAGAACCAACAATACTACTAAAAGTAACGGTGGAACCGGTGAAAACGACATTTTAAACCAAACTTTTTTCATAATTCTACAAGTGTTTCTTTAGCTAATCCCTACAAACAGCTTAAAATCAGACAGTTAACCTGAGATATCTCCTCTTGCCGACTTTTAGAACAATCTCCTTATCAAGGGCGAACTCAAATTCAACATCGTTTATTTTTTCTTCATTTATAGAAACAGCACCGGCTTTAATAAGTTTTCTGGCCTCACTCCCTGATTTAGCCATCTCAGTTTTAGTTATCAGATGCACCAGAAATATCTTTTCAGGATTTAGATCGATCTTCTTCAGACAATCGGCCGTCATTTCGGGAATATCATCGGGAAGTTGTCTTTTTGAAAAGACTCTTTCAAATTCTTCTCGGGCACTTTTGCCGCTTCCTTTTTGGTTATACATATCAACCAACCGTTCACCCAATTGTTTTTTAACCAGCATCGGGTTTATATCAGGTTGTGACAGCTGGCTCTTAATTTTCTCCAGCTCTTCAAAAGTTGCGTCAGTTGCCAGTTCAAAATAGTCGGCAATAAGCTCGTCGGGAATGGACATCGCTTTACCAAATATCTCTTTGGGAGATTCCTCAATACCAATATAGTTTCCCAGAGATTTAGACATTTTCTTCACTCCGTCAAGACCGACCAGGATTGGCATAGTAAGAATCGCCTGTTGCTCAACTCCGTATGCTTCCTGAATAGGTCTTCCGGCGAGAAGATTAAATTTCTGCTCGGTGGCACCAATTTCAACATCGGCTTTGATAACCACAGAGTCATATCCCTGCATCAGCGGATAAAACAGTTCATGAATAGAAATTGGGGTTGAGTTTTTGATTCTTTTACTGAAATCATCCCGCTCCAGAATTCTGGCAACGGTGAATTTTGTGGCCAGTTCCATTATCTCAACAAATTTCATCTCTTTGAACCACTCACCATTGTATCGAACTTCTGTTTGAGACTTATCCAGTATTTTAAAAAATTGAGCCTGATAAGTCTTGGCGTTCTTCATTATTTCCTCATAAGTTAGGCGGGGTCTTGTAGATGACTGGCCGGAAGGGTCTCCTACCAAAGAAGTATAATCTCCCACAATCAATACGACTTTATGCCCCAAATCCTGAAACTGTTTTAGTTTTCTAATGCCGACCGTATGGCCAATATGAATATCCGGTGAGGTCGGGTCAAATCCCTGCTTTATTCTCAGGGGACCCCTTTCACCTTTAATTGATTTGGCCAGTTTTTCCTGAAACTCATCCTCTGGTAAAACATCAACAGCTCCGCGAGTGATAATTTTCCACTGTCTGTCAAATTCCTGTTGCTGTTTTTTGTCCAGTTCTATCTTCATAGCTCCTCAATTTTAATCCTTTTTAAACTATCGGCATATAAGATTATGAGATTGAACTATGATTGTCCAGATTTATTTATTAACCGGGTGGTCTCAAGAGTTAAAAACTTGACTATTGTATTCAAATAAGAAAGATTGAACCGATGCCGTTTGCCTATACAAAACATATGAAGAGCCGTGACCGGCTCAGAAAATTTTTCATTCTGGTCATTGCTCTTTTGGTAGTGCTCTTGATTTATGGCATATTCAAAGTTAATGTCATCTACCGGAACGAACTCCCCTCATTTACCCAGCTTCATAATATTGAACCAAGCTTAAAGACCAAATTATATGACAGAAATGGCGTTCTTTTGACCGAGTATTTTAATGAGAACAGAATGCTGACACCGTTTTATAAAATGCCGCAGCATTTGATAAATATGCTTCTGGCCTCTGAGGATCGGGAGTTTTATGACCACTGGGGTATCAACCTTCGCCGTGTGGCCATCGTGGCCCTGAACAATCTGGCCAAAGGAAGAATCACCGGCGGCGCATCAACAATCACCCAGCAGCTTTCCCGGATGCTCTTTTTGACCAGAGATAAAACTCTAAACAGAAAAGTAAAAGAAGCGCTCACGGCCATAAAACTGGAGCGGACATATTCCAAGGATGAAATTATTGAGATGTATCTCAATCAATATTATTTCAGCCGGGGAGCCTATGGAGTTGCCGCGGCGGCAAATATTTTCTTTTCCAAATCAGTTGAAGAGCTGACCCTCAATGATTGTGCTATTATTGTGGGGACGCTTAAAGGTCCCAATATAAACTCTCCGCTTAACAATCCCGATAAATCTTTTCAGGCCAGAAACCGGGTCCTTTTTTCTTATTACAATTACGGCATGCTGACCCGCGAAGTATATGATTCTCTTCGCACTGCCTCACTTGAGATAAATCCACCGGAGAAAAAAATTGGCAAAGCTCCCTACTTTACAGAAACTGTCCGGCAGTACATTCTTAAAAAATACGGTGAGAACGTTCTCTACTCGGGCGGCTTAAAAGTATATACATCGCTTGATGTTGATTTACAGCTGGCGGCGGAGACGGCCTTGAAGAAAAAAATTGATTCTCTCCAGGCGAAAGTTCAATTAAGTTACAAGAAAAGCAACAAGACCTATACAGTCGTCATTCCGGACACAACCGATGAACGCGGCAACCCGGTAAGAGAATACAAGAAAATTCAGGGAGCATTTATCGCCATCGATAACAGCAACGGCGATATATTATCGATGGTCGGTGGTTCATCGTTTAAGGAGACACAATTCAACCGGGCCGTTCAGGCTGTTCGTCAGCCCGGCTCGGCTTTTAAACCGTTCATATATACTGCCTGTATCGACAACGGATTTCGTACTACTGACATCATCGATGACAACCCGATAGTGCTTGACATTCCCGGCACCAAGCAATGGCGGCCGAATAATTTTGACAAGAAATTCCTGGGGCCAATCACCATACGTGAGGGTCTGAAAAAATCCCGTAACCTGGTTGCCATCCGTCTGCTGCTGAAAATAAACCCGCAACAGGCAATATTTTATGCCAAAAAGATGGGCATCACCACTCCGCTGGCCGAGGTGCCTTCGCTGGCCATTGGCGTAAGTGAAGTCCGCTTGATTGAACTGGTCTCGGCCTATTCCACATACCCCAACAAAGGGATCCATATTCCCTATCGCATGATTCACAAAATAATTGACCGCTACGGCCGGGTATTGGAAGACAATTCGGCAATTTTGAAAGATGAAGTTCTCTCCGAGCAGACGGCTTATATAATGGTTGATATGATGCGCTCGGTGGTGGACGAAGGAACCGGCCGACGGGTCCGCTGGATGAAATTCTATCGTCCGGCCGGAGGAAAAACGGGAACCTCTGATAATTATTGTGACAACTGGTTTATCGGTTACACGCCGCAAATTACGGCCGGCACCTGGATTGGATTTGATGACAAGACCTCTATCGGGCGAGGTCAGGACGGCTCCAAAAACGGAGTTCCGGTCTGGACAGAATTTATGATTGCCGCCCATGACTCTCTGCCAGCGCTCGATTTTGAGGAGCCGGACGGGATTGTCCACGCCGATGTTTGCCTGGAATCAGGCGAGCTTGCTACCGACCGATGTATTGATGTCCGCAACGAACTTTTTATGGAAGGCAGTGAGCCGACCGAAACCTGCCGGATTCACCCCTCTACCGGCCTCTATCGCTATCAGGACAACAGTGAGAAAAACGACGATGACGACGAAGAGCGCAAGCATTTCTGAAGCAAGACTTCACCCTGAGCCATTGGCAATGTTGACTAATAAAAGAGTGTCAGGAGCACAGGGCCTCCTGACCTACAAAAAACTTCATATTGAGTCATATTGAGCGGTCTCACTAA
>JACZYS010000113.1 GCA_022570975.1 Candidatus Zixiibacteriota bacterium
GATTGATCTTCTGAATTCTATATTCAAAATAATCCTGCAAAGCATCATAGATTCTATCAAACGAAGCTTTTACTTCTTCATATGACGCAAAAGCGGCCTTCAGCCGTTCGTTTGAATCAGGCAGAATTTTAGTTTCGTAGTTCTCTAATTTCGAGGCCGTTGTTGCCAGTTTGTTATTAATGTCAAAGAGCTGCTTGTTGATGTTTGAGCGGACAGCTCTTTCATTTGCTCTGGCAGTCTCCACCAAGTATTTAGCTGAGCGAACGCTGTTTTTCTCTTTGGACTTTGCCCAGAGTGGAAGTGAGATACCGACTTTGAGACTGAGGAAATCTTCTCCGGCAACCGGGTCCATGGCCGTGAATTTCCTTATCCGGTAGTCAACGCCAAATGTAAAATCCGGATAGTAGGCTTTTTTTCTTAGTGAATAAAAAGCATCGGCCTTTTCAAAATTCATTTTTGCCTTATTGATATCTGGGTTTGAAATTTCACCGGTTGACAGGTCAAATGATCTGATTGTAACAGTTTCCAAGCTGCTCATCTCATTAATTAAAACCGGATCTGAATAATCAACATTGCTGAAATATGAAAGCCGGCTTTGGGCATTGAGACGGTTGTTTTCATAATCCAGCATTTTATTGCCAACTTTTTCAATCAAAATTCTAGCTCTTAAAACCGATTCAAGACTTGAAATGCCGTGCGAATACTTAAGCTCGGCAGATTCTTCCAAGAGCGAGGCAAATTCTTTCTTTTCTTTTAGTATCTTAGCTGCCTCACGCCAGAAGAGAAAATCATAATAACTGGCAGAAACCATTTGTATCAATTGGTTTTCCATCGAAAATAAGTTTTGTTCTTCAATCTTTTCTTGTGCCCGGGCAATTTTTTTCTTGCTGCCCAGTTTTCCGAACCATGGGATTTTTTGAGACAGTCCCACGACGACCCCGGACATTGGTGTCTCATCAAAACTAAGCGAAGACAACGGCAGGTTGACCGCAGCCAGATTAAGTTTTGGGTTGGGCAAAGTTCCGCTGGCATCGGCCTTAAAACGAGCTGATTCTTTTTTGTTTTGAGCCGCTATTAAAGCCGGAAAGTTTTTGAGAGCTGTTTCAATTAAAGAATCAAGTTCACCCGACGCCGCATGGCCGTTGGAATTTGAGATTGATGCGATTGTAAAAATAAATAATAGCAGTCTTTTTAAAGACATAATTAATATACCTCTTCTTTAACATAGTTAATTGTGGCAGGTGATTCCTGCTGTTGACAAATTTAAACTATTAAAGAGATACTTAAATTAAGAAAGATGAATTTATGATAAAAAGGGGCGGGTTATGACTACCGTCATAAGTAATGTTATTGTCTATTCTTTTTTCTATTGGGGCAATAACTGTCGAGAATGAAACCTTGACATTCGAAATTTTCTGAGAATTTTCTTTTTCCTGATGTGTATTACCATCTATTGGGACAGGAAGAGTAGAATTCGTATCTTGTTCCATTGAACAGCTACATGGTGCCTGCTTGATTGTTTTCTGAACATCGGATAAATTTAATCTACAGCTGTTATCATTATCCGATTCTGTCATTGTACTGCAGCAGCAGGTGCAACTATCAAAATTTTTGTCAGAGGAAAACTGATTAGCTGATATAACCGGGACTAACAGCATCGACAAAATAACAAATGCGGTGAGGACGGTTTTAATATGTCTGACTGATTTCTTCATATTTTTCATACAATAATATATTCGTCATTTTTTCTAATCCATTGAACGTAAATATAAGATAAAAGTTCGCCCATAAAAGTATTTTTATAGTTGGTCAAGAAAATTGGAGATTACTTTCTGAGAGTTACCTTGTTGTGTTACAATGGTTTACTTAAATATTCGGGTCAGAATCTGTCAGTCAGAAACTCTTATAATGTTCAACAATTATGCTGAGCTTTCCTGTCTGAAAGTCACATTTTGTAATAATTGCTTGTCAAACTGAATTTCTTTGAACAAATTTGAGTAATGATCTCAAATTACAGGATGATTTAATAAAAAAGGAGAAAATGTGAAGAAACTATCATTGCTTGTAGTTCTGTTACTCAGCGGAATAACATTCCTTGCTATCGCCGACGATACAAAAGAAGAGGCACAGCAGATGCCGCCTATGGGGCCGCCGGAACAGATGAAAGAATCTGCTTATCTGGTTGGTACCTGGGATGCCGACACAAAAATCCTGATGGACCCGTCAACAGACGAGTGGACTGATGCCAAAGCTGTGTCAGTTTATGAGTATGTTGCCGGTGGAGCTTGTATGCAGATGACATATACAAGCTCAATGATGGGAATGGAGTTTCATGGAGTTAGTATGTCTGTGTATGACAGAGAAATGGGTGAGTGGCATGATACCTGGGTGGACAATATGTCCGGAAGAATATCTAACTTCACCGGAAATTTTATAGACGGTAACATGGTTATGACAGGCGAAGATATCATGATGGGTCAAAAAACTTTGAAACGTATGACTGTTTCTGATATTACCGATACAACTTTCAACTGGAAAATGGAAACCTCTTATGACGATGGTGCAACCTGGTCAACCGGTATGACCGCCTCATATACCAAAAGAAAATAATCTGGTTATTTAAAAAGCCCGCTTCTTAAATAAAGCGGGTTTTTTTTGTCATCTATTAGCGGAAGTTTTCCCACGTTCTTGAGGCATTAATGTAATTTTGATGTTTCTAATAACAGATATATGTATATGAGTATAATTATTGAGAAGAGCATCTTTTGTTAAATTACAGGGAACTCTTGCTTAAATTTTTCTGTTTAACAAACGAATATAGCATAAACGAAACCACCATTAATAATTCACAGGAGGAATTATGTACAAGAAACTGATAACCTTATTTGCCCTGGTCTTGTTTGCTTTTGCCATGATTGCTGTTGCCGGCGAAGAAATGACCGAGAAAAAAGATGCCCCGGCAATGAAAGGTGAACATTCAACCTTTACCGGTAAGCTTGTCTGCCTGGGCTGCAGTTTGAGAACGACCGCAAACGCCCGTTCTGAGTGTAAGACATTTGGCCATGAGCATGCTATCATGACTGAAGACGGCAAGTATATCAGTTTGCTGGAAAATAAGTACTCCGCAGATTTGATTAGCGGAGAAAAATATGGCAATAAAGATATCTCGGTGCATGGTATTTACTTCGCCAGTGCAAACCAGCTGGATGTAGAAGGTTTTACCGTAGATGGTAAAGAAAAATCATGGTGTGGTAATTGCTCGGCAATGGACGGCTGCATGGTAAGTAAATAAGTAAGAATTAATATACCAATAAAGGCGTCGCAGTTTATTGAGGCGCTTTTTTTTGCGTTACAATAAAATTATTGTTGCAAAAATATAAAAAATGCCGATATTTATGCTACACAAGAAAGGAGGTGATCTTATTAATAAAATAGAGAATCGTGAGGTGACTGAAACTTAGTCCCTTCTTTAAGAAAAGCTGGGGATTAGTTAGTCCCAACAGTTTACCGAACCTGGTTGATTTTGTCAGCCAGGTTTTTTTATTCCTCAAATTTTTTTAGAAATAGTGAAATGGTTCTTAGAGATTCATTATGGCTAACTGCGTGAGATGGGCATGGTCATACATCTTGCTCCTCCCCTGCCCCGGGAGAGCTCGGAACCGTTTATTGTAACAAGAGTTTTGGAAAGCTGGCCTTTGTCTGTCTTCAAAAATTCTTCCGGAGAAAAAATCCGGTAGCCAACGTTTTTGAAAGCTTCAATTGTCTTTATATTTCTTTCATATATGAAAGCTAATTCCGGCTGAACTGCAAACAAGTTGGCTCCGTCTGTCCATTGCTCTCTGGTCTGGTTGTGAAGAATATCTCCACCGCACGGTATTTTATTTGCAAAGGAATGTCCAAGTCCTGCAAGAACAGAAAAAAGACCTTTACCTGACAGCTCGGTAATTTCTTCAACGGAACCACTATTGAGATGATATGCATAGCAAATACACCCGGAGGAGTTGTTTTCTTCACCAAAGAGTGGTGGATAATAAACACAGTCATCTTTGCCAATAATGGTGAATACGGTATCAAGGTGCATGGTGGCTCTGTCTTGGGGAATTTTTACATTAACGATTGTTTTTGCAAGGTTATTTTTCAGCAGTCGTTCGGTCAAGAGTTCAACACCCGTTGGTGAAGTTCTTTCACCTGAGCCAATCAAAAGAGTCTCAGAATCGAGGGCGATAATATCTCCCCCTTCCAGAGATATTCCGGAATGAATCCCTTTGGTGCTGGCGTCATCCAAGATATCAATAATTTCTATATCTAAAAAAAACTTATGGTTGCAAAGAATATATTTGGCTAAAAGAGCCTCTCTTTTCCTGATTGCTTTTGCCGGGTGACTGAGGATAACAGAGTTTCCAAAAAATATTCCCAAATCTCTTGTAAATAATAGATTTGGTATGGGAGGAAAAATTACTTTGTATTTGCTTTCGTTTGAATCACTGTTTTTGTAACCCCCTGAAATGAACAGCGAGGCAAGCTGTCTTGACGAAAGAGAATCTGAAAGCAAAAAATCATGTGTTTTTACACCAATTCCTTCCAGAGCAGAAACAGCTCCGATAATATCAGAACGAATTTCCCTTTCAGATAAAATATCAGTGAGTAAATCAACAAACTCCAAGACAGAATTTTCACCGGCGATAAATTTCAGGCAGTCGGTAAATTCTTTGTGGTCGACTGAAGCTTTTTCAGCGAAAAGAACATCCTCGACCAGATATTTTTCCGGCATATTTTCTTCCACCGTTACCAGGCTCCATTCTTCTCCCGGCTGATGGACAATTACTTTGTTGAGTTTATGATATTCTGAAATTATTGACATTTCTCATTTCCGACTTAAAAAAGACCACTTTATTATGGAGATAAGGTACTCATCTTAAAATAAAAATCAAACGCATTAATTGTGACTAAGCCTGGTTAAATTTTGAAAGATAATTTCTAAAGAGGAATGCTGAACTTGAAATTTGTCCCCCCATTGGGGATTGAGTCAATTTCAGTAATTATGTCATGATTTTTAATAATCTTGCCGCAAGTTACAAGTCCATAGCCATGACCGTCTTTTTTGGTAGTAAATTGAGCTTCAAATAATTTGTCCTTTACTTCCGGGTCGATTCCGGTTCCGTTATCAGCAATTGAAAGTATAACTTTTTTATTTTCCAAAATTATTTTCACTACAATTTCACCAGTTTCCCTTTTAGCTTCCTTAATAGCGTCGGCAGCATTGTTTAAGACGTTTAGAAGGAGCTGAGATATTTGGTCTTTATCCAATAACATATCCGGGATGTTGTCATCAATTGAAGTCGCAATATTAAGGTTCTTAAATTTCCGGTGAACATTCAGAAATGATAACACATCTTCCACTATGATTTTCAGGTTTACCATCTCCTTTTTCGTATTTAAGCGGGTAAAGTCCATTAGCCCGGCGGTGAATCTGGTCATACTGTGCACGTGTTCTTTTAACTTAACAAGGGTTTCAGAAGTTTTGTCAATCTTATCCTTCTTAATATTCATTTCGGCAATTTCAACACCGGCTGACAGAAGGGCCAGGAAATTATTCAACTCATGAGAAATTGACGACGCCATTACTCCTTTGTCTGCAAATTTCTCCAGCTCAAAGAGGTGATGTTCACTTAATACTTGATTGGTAATATCAATTAAGGTCACGACAATGTCATTTCTATTTCCCAATCCGTTGGTTAAGGAACTGACGACAACTTTGAATATTAATTCTTCATCGTTACACTTGGCTACCATGTTTTCCAGCATGACAGAATCTGATGAGCTTGATGCTATTTTGATTTTCTTAAGCCATCCTTTAAAATGGCTTTCCGGAAAGACCTCATCCATTCTGAATTTAAACTCAGCAATATCCGCATTTACATCAGGTTTTAAGCAGGTGATAATGTCAAGAGCGCTGTTATTGACTTTTCTCAAAGTCAGTTGTTCATCAAAGACCATTACCGACTGGTCAACAGAGTTCAAAATATCATGATACCAGTTGTTAAGGTTTGATAGTTCAGAAAAAAGAAAGATATTTGAGATGAACGGTGTTACCGACTGAGAGATTGTAGCCAACATTCTTAGCTCAGATTCAGTTATTTCTCTTTCATTTATCTTCTGGCTTAATCCGGCAATCCCCAACAAATTATTATTATGTATGAGGGGTACTACTACCGCTATTTCTCCCATCTCAAAAATAGTGGCCAGATTCTCAGCCTCTTTGAATGATTTTAAGTCTGAAATTTTGAAAGCCTTGTTGTGTTTAAGGAAGAATTCAGTCAATACATCATCAATTGAGATATATTTGGTAACATCCTTACTTTTATATCTTCCAATTCCAAAATAATTTTCCGGCATAAGCAGGTTGTTTACATTTGAGAGGTAAATGAAGGCACTGGTAACAGCAAACTGACCGGAAAAAGTGAACAGAAGTGAGTCCAGGACATTTTCAATATCCGGCTTTGCAGAGAACTGTCCAACAAGTTTTGACAGGGCATCCAAAGCAAGAAGCTTTTTTTGATGCTCAAATCTTTCCTCCTCGGTAAGTTCCTTATCGGATACAATATTTTCTAATTCATGCAGCATCTTAAGATATTTCTACTCCACAGACTTTTGAAACATCCTCGTTGCTTGTTTTGATGGTCAAGAAATCTACAAGGTCTAAGACCTCAAAGATATGGAGAACGTTTTGGGACAGGTTACAAAGGATAATATCTCCTCCGTCTTCTCTTGAATTTTCAACTGTACCTAAGATTGAACCGACACCGGCAGATGATATAAACTCAAGGTTGTTCATGTCAATTACAATATACTTGAAATTCTTTTCCTGAAGTTCGGTAATTGCCGATACCATTTCAAAAGCGTTATTGTTGTCCAAAATTTTACCGGTAGCAATTACAGCTGTTTCATCATTTATCGTTTTTTTTATTAATTCTTCTTTTGCCATATTATTTCCAATACTTCTCCAGGGTTAAAATATTCTTGTTGTTCTCTCTTTTATAACTCAGATTGTCTGACATTCTTCTGATCATAACAAGTCCCAACCCGCTGATTGATTTGTTGCTCATATATCTGATTGGGTTATAACTGATATCAACTTTATTCAGGTCAAATTCGATGCCGGAATCTATGAATGTCATGATGGTACCTTTGCTACTGGTTACAGCTTCAAATTTCATTTTCTCTTTCTTATCCATCCCAGAATGCATCCGGATATTTGTTGATACTTCATAAAACAGAGTCTCAATTTCTATTATGTGCTCTCGGCTCAGATTCAGACTTTTCAAAAACTGTTTTAGCTGGGCCAACGCCTGAGCTACCGAAATTGACTCGGTAGTAAATTCTAACTTGAGTGATTTGCTTGATACTTCTGTTTTTACAGTACCGGACAGGTTATCACTTGCTTTTTTATCTTCATCATGGCCCAGAAAGTATTCATAGAGGTCTAAAACTTTCAGGACTTTCTTAAGGGAGTCATTGGCGTTAACCAGTTTGACCTTAACCTGAAAATCATTTCCTCTTGAAATTGCTTCCCAGAGAAGATTAACGTGGACGGATGATACTTGAAGAATTTCGGCGCAATCAAGGTAAAGCAGATTTATGCCGTCCTTAAATGCAGTCATTACCTTTTTTCCATAAAGATCCAAATCCTTCTTTTCAAGAGAATTTGGTACTGTTATAATTTTTGATTTTTCAATGGGTCTGGTCGGTTTTTTCTACTCTTTTGAGTCCAACACATTTATGACGTGTTCGATGAGTTGGTTCGAATTGAAAGGTTTTTGTAGAAGATTTGTTTCTTGCCCTACCCCAAAATGTGAAATTGTCTGCAACGGATGACCTGACATAAACAAAACTGTTAGCTGCGCATCAATTTCTTGCATTTCTTTTTGTGAGCATATTTTTAGTAAGTTTTGTTTTTGCAAGTTTTGGATTTGATAATAAAAATAACTTATTTAGCGATGCTTTTCTGGATGAAGTAAAAAGATTAAAAGGAGAAGTATTTCAAGGAAAAGTAAAAAAATCAAAAAGAGTGTGGCTGTAAAAATGCCCAAGCACTTAAGGAAGATCCCAAGGAAGGAGATCTTAAAGGAAATTATGAATGATTTGGATGATTATATGGAAGATTTTCCTGAAATCAGACATAGAGTTATTAAGGGGATATCGAAAAATAAAAATTTCAGGGAAAACTTCACAAAAGAACTTGATTTAAGCAAAGAAGAAGTGGAATGGTTGAAGAAATAGAAATTTTTTTATACTAATTGTTTAAAATAGTTTTGAGGTG
>JACZYS010000114.1 GCA_022570975.1 Candidatus Zixiibacteriota bacterium
TGCCATTATAAACGAGAATGGTGAAGTTGAGCGGAATGACCTGCTCGACAATATGGTTTGTGACTGCTGTCAAACTTCATCGGTTATTACCGCCAACGGAAATATTCTTTCAGTATATCGTGACCGCTCCAAAGGCGAAATCAGAGATATTGGCATAGTTCGATACAAAAATAATTTGCTGGGAACATCTGAACTGATACATGCCGACGACTGGGAGATGCCGGGATGTCCGGTAAACGGTCCGGCTATCGCCGCCAAAGACTCATCGGTGGCTGTCTGCTGGTACACGAAGGGAACGGATACGGAAGCAAAAATTCTTACTGCCTTTTCAACTGACAATGGCGAGACCTTTTCAGAGCCGTTTCGTGTGGATAACGGTAATCCGGTGGGCAGGGTTGATATTGCATATTTTAAAGAGAGCAACTCTGTGCTGGTCAGCTGGCTGGAAGAAGCAAACGACTCCGCCTTTGTGATGCTCAAAGAAGTCTCAAGCGATGGCAAGTTAATTCAGGAAGTAAAGCTCTTTGCGACCAGTGCAAAACGAGCCAGTGGCTTCCCCCAACTGGCCCCTTTCGGCGGCGGTTTCATGACCGCTTTCACAGACCTCTCTACCGGCCAACCACAATTGAAAACGCTGATGTTAAAATAGGAAAAATGAAGAGTTTTTTTTCTTTTCACATTTCAGTTGTTTTTGTCGTTTGTGAGAATTAGATTAGCGACTTAAAAATATCATAGATTCAACCATATTTCCGGTGGAGGAACCAGAGTGACCCGTACAAAAGAAGACATCCTAAGAGAAATCGACAAAGCAGGGGTCAGGTATATCAGACTCTGTTTTACAGATATTTTAGGTACTATTAAAGGAATGTCAATTACTCGTTCGGAGATTGAACAGGTCTTAGAAGAGGGTCAAGGATTTGACGGCTCCTCAGTGGAAGGATTTGCCAGAATCGAAGAGTCTGATTTGATGGCTATTCCCGTTCCGGTCACATTTCGCATTATTCCCTGGGATATCGCCGGTGAAAAAGTTGCCATGATGTTCTGTGATATTACTCATCCCGATGGTCGGCCATATGAGGGAGACCCCCGCTGGATATTGAAAAACAATATTGAAAAGATTAAGAATAAAGGCTGGACTTTTTATGTCGGCCCGGAGATTGAATATTTTTATTTCAAGAACAACAAAGAGACCGGCATTTTGGATCAGGACGGGTATTTTGATTACACAACGGTAAACATTGGCACTGTACTTCGCAAACAAACAGTGGGTGCTCTTGAGGATATCGGAATTTCGGTTGAATGCTCTCATCACGAAGTTGCTCCATCTCAACATGAGATTGACCTGAAATATCAGGAAGCCCTGGTAATGGCTGATTTCGCTCAGGTTTACAGGTTTATTGTCAAAGAAGTTGCACTCAAAAATGATGTCTATGCCACCTTCATGCCCAAGCCAATGTTTGGTGAAAACGGAAGCGGTATGCACTGCCATATGTCATTGTTTAATGGTGATAAAAACCTCTTTTTTGATAAAAAGCACAAATATCACCTTTCTGACATGGCTCAAAAATTCACCGCCGGAGTTCTGAAACATATTAAGGAATTTACACTGGTAACAAATCAATGGGCCAACTCTTACAAGAGACTGGTCCCCGGATATGAAGCTCCGGTTTATGTGAGTTGGGGAAGACGCAACCGTTCAAGCATGGTCAGGGTTCCTATGTACCGGGTTGGCAAAGAAAAAGCGACCCGCATTGAACTCCGCTCTCCCGACCCGGCCGCCAATCCCTATTTGGCTTTTGCCTGTATGCTGGCGGCTGGCCTCAAAGGAATAAATGAAAATTATTCATTGGCAGAACCTATTGAAGAGAATATTTATCACATGACTGACAAAGAAAAAGGTAAACTCAATTTGGACGTTCTTCCAAATTCGCTTGAAAATGCGATTATTGAATTTGAGAACTCATCGTTTATAAGAGAAACCCTCGGTGACCATGTCACTGACAAACTTATTGAGAACAAACGGATGGAATGGGATAAGTATCGCACTCATGTCTCTCAGTTTGAAATAGATAATTATCTCCCCAAGCTCTAATGTCTGAATACAAGAAACTTTCTGCCTCAGAAATCTCTGCTAAGGTAAAAAGTAGAGAACTAAAAGCTGTCGATATTGCCAGAGAAGCAATTGAACTGGCCAAAACGGACGGCAAAAAACTGAATGCTTTTATCACCATCTGCGAAGAAAAAGCTCTTGCCCAGGCGGAAGCAATCGACAAAAAACTGGAAAATGGCGACGCACAGGGAGACCTCCTGGGTGTTCCGGTTGCCTTAAAAGATAACATCATCTATCAGGATTACGAGACAACCTGCGGCTCGCATATCCTTGATAAATTCAAACCTCCCTATGACTCCACCTGTGCAAAAAATCTTATCAATGCCGGAGCGGTTATCATCGGGAAAACAAATCTCGACGAATTTGCTATGGGTTCCTCCAATGAAAATTCATATTACGGCCCGGTAAAAAATCCCATCAACCATAAGCTTGTCCCCGGCGGATCATCAGGAGGATCAACGGCCGTTGTCGCGGAAAAAATTGTACCAATTGCTTTTGGTTCTGAGACCGGCGGCTCGGTCCGACAACCGGCTTCGTTTTGCGGTGTGTTAGGGCTCAAACCAACCTATGGAGCAATCTCCCGTTATGGACTGGTAGCATTTGGCTCATCGCTCGACCAGATTTCACCTCTGGCCCGCAATTCAGAAGATATAGCCTTAGCTTATAAAGTTGCCTCAGGAAGAGACCAAATGGACTCAACCTCAGTGGCCTTTGAACACCCGGACTATCTGAAAGAATTAAACTCCTCTCGCAAATTTAAAATTGGAATCCCCAAAGAATATTTCGTTGACGGCCTCAGTGACGAAATTGAAAAGTCAGTCAGGGATGTTATCATTTTCCTTGAAAAAAACGGCCACAGTTTCACTCAGATTTCACTCCCCATGACCGACAAGGCTATTGCCGTTTACTATATAATTTCCTCGGCCGAGGCCTCCGCAAATTTGGCCAGATTTGATGGCGTAAAATATGGTCTCCGTGAAGGAAAAGATAAAGACTTACTCGGTATGTATGGTGACACCCGCTCGGCCGGATTTGGCGATGAAGTCAAGCGAAGAATCATGCTGGGAACTTATGTTCTTTCGTCAGGATATTACGATGCCTATTATATCAAAGCCTCAAAAGTTCGTGAACTGATGGTCAGGGATTTTGAAAAAGTTTTTGAATCTGTGGATTTGATTATCTCGCCCACCACCCCGACCACGGCTTTTAAAATTGGTGAAAAAATTGATGACCCGCTGGCTATGTATCTCTCTGATATTTTTACCGCTCCGGCGAACTTGTCGGGAATCCCTGCTGTCTCGTTGCCGCTTGGAAAGTCATCGGACAACCTGCCTATTGGTGTTCAGTTTATGGCGCCGCATTTTTCTGAGCTGTCACTCTTTCAGATCTCAAAACAATTGGAATCACACAATAACTGATGCCTTTCGCCTCCGTAAATAATCTAAAAACTCATTACCTGCAAAAAGGGAATGAAAACAACAGGCCATTGGTTTTACTTCACGGCTTTACTCTAGACCACCGGATGTGGGATGACCAGCTTGAATTCTTCAGCCAGAATTATCTGGTCATAATCCCCGATGCCAGGGGACATGGACTAAGCGAGGCTCCCCAAACAAATTACGCCCGGACTGACCGAGTAGAAGACCTCCTGGCGCTTATTAATTACTTTGGCTTTGACAAAATTGATTTGGTCGGGCTTTCCATGGGTGGCTCAACCGCAATTGGGTTTGCCCTCAAGCATCAGGTTCGCCTAAATTCCATGACCCTTGTGGATACTGGAGCGGCCGGATTTTCACCGGGCAAGAAATTTTCTATTATTGATAAGCTGGTCAAAGAAAAAGGGCTCAAAGCCGGAATAGAAAAATGGATTGCATGGACGCATGGTTGGTACAAAGATGACCAGGAGGAAGTTAGAGAAAAAATTGAAATGATGATGAGAGAGCATTCTGGTGCAGTCTGGCTAGATGAAATGCGAGGAAAATATCCTCGAACTATTGACTTGGACAATGTCAATAATATCAAAATCCCGGTTTTGATAATGTGTGGAGAAAATGACCGGATTTTCGTCCCCCTTGCCAAACAGCTTCACGAAAAGATTGATGGGTCTGTTTTAAAAATTATTGCAAATTCCGGTCATATGCTCAATATGGAACAACCCGAAGTCTTTAATATGGAACTAAATAAATTCCTTGAAACAACAACAGTTGTTTAAAGTAACACTTTAGATACCTGCTGCTCATGTTTCACATTTTAGAATATCAATTGACATTGTTTGAACTTCCTCTATATTCATTTTTTTAGTGTTCTAAACATGAAAATTGGAAAGTTGCTTTGTCGGAAATAAGCGGATTTGAACCGGTAATCGGGCTTGAGGTTCACGCCCAACTTTTGACCAACAGTAAAATATTCTGTGGCTGCAAAGTAAGTTACGGTCAGCAGCCAAATTCTCTCACCTGTCCGGTCTGTCTGGGATTGCCCGGGGCTCTTCCGGTATTAAACAAGCGAGCCGTAGAGTTTGCCATGCGGATGATCTTGGCAACCGGCGGAACAGTCAAAAATCGCTCAGTTTTTGCCCGTAAAAATTACTTTTATCCCGACCTTCCCAAAGGCTATCAGATTTCGCAATATGACAAACCGATTGGCCAAGGAGGAAAGATTAAATTCAAATTGGAAAATGGCCAGGAAAAAAGCTGTGGCTTAACCAGAATTCACTTAGAAGAAGATGCCGGAAAATCACTCCACCCCGAACACGGCGAACCGTACACAAGGGTGGATTTAAACCGTTGTGGAACTCCCTTAATTGAAATTGTCTCCGAGCCGGATATTAGAAGTGCCGAAGAAGCCTATGGCTATCTCAGCAAATTAAAACAAATTTTGCAGTATCTGGAAGTCTGCTCAGGCGATATGGAAAAAGGCCACCTTCGCTGTGACGCCAACGTTTCGGTCCGCCCGGTTGGCCAGAAAAAGTTTGGCACCCGTACCGAACTAAAAAATATGAATTCCTTTAAAGGTGTGGAAAAAGCTATAAATTATGAAATCAAACGGCAGACGAAGCTGATAAAATCCGGAGGAACCGTTACCCAGTCAACCTTGCTCTGGGATGAGAAAAAACAGGTAGCCGAAGAAATGCGTTCCAAGGAAGAATCAAAGGACTACCGTTATTTCCCGGAACCGGATCTGGTGAATTTAATTGTCAATGATGCCTGGAAGGAGGATGTATCAAAAAACCTTCCGGAACTGCCGGATGAAAAGTCGACCCGTCTTATATCAGATTATCATATCCGCCAATACGATGCCTTGGTCTTAACCGACTCCAGAGCACTGGCCGATTACTATGAAAAAGTGATGGTTGATTTTGGCGATGGTCAGGCAGCAGCTAACTGGATACAAACCGAGTTTCTCGGACTTTTGAAAGAATCAAAAGTGGAAATTCAAGAAAGCAAAGTAACACCGGAGATGATTTCAGCTCTGCTTGCCAAAGTAAAGTCTGGTGAACTGTCTGGCAAAATGGCCAAAGAAGTTTTTGGAGAAATGTTTGCATCTGGGAAACAAGCGGAAGATATTATAAAAGACAAAGGACTGGTACAGCTTTCAGATGAAAGTGCCTTAGGCACTATTATTGATAATATAATTTCAGTTAATCCTGACAATCTGGCTAAATACCGAGATGGCAAAACAAATCTGTTAGGTTTCTTTGTCGGTCAGGTGATGAAAGAAACTAAAGGACAGGCTAACCCACAAGTTGTAAACAAGCTCCTCAAAGAAAAGTTGGAAGGGTAATTAAATGTCTGATAACAAAACAAAAATAGCCGTTTTTATCTCAGGAAACGGAACAAACCTTCAGGCACTTATTGATGCTACCAAATCCGGAAAACTTGACGCAGAAATCTGTCTGGTTGTGTCAAGCAAAGAAGAAGCATATGGATTAGAAAGAGCTAAGAAAGAAAAGATTGAAGCAATAGTTTACAACACAAAGAATTTTGATAACCAGGAAAAAGCAGACGAGTATCTGCTTGGTGTTATGAAAAAACATGAAATTGAATTCATTGCTCTTTCAGGTTATCTCAAAATGATTAGTGTCACCATCATAAACAACTACAAAGATAAAATTGTAAATATCCATCCGGCATTATTGCCAAAATATGGCGGCAAGGGAATGTATGGAAAGCTTGTTCATGATGCCGTTATCAAGAATAGAGAAGAAGAATCAGGCGCAACTGTTCATTTGGTTAATGAGGTTTATGATGAGGGAAAAATACTTGCCCAGGAAAAAGTTCCGGTTTTCCCGGAAGATTTACCTGAAGAACTGGCCGCAAGGGTGCTAAAGATAGAACATGAACTATATCCTAAAACTCTGGACAAGCTGATAAAAGGGAAAATATAAATGCCGACCAAAGATGTCGTTTTAGAAACCAATATAAAAGAAGTACCCCTGTTAAACAGGGGAAAAGTAAGAGACATTTATGATCTGGGTGACTCCCTTCTGTTTGTCGCCACCGATCGGATTTCGGCCTTTGATGTTGTCATGCCCAACGGCATTCCCGGCAAAGGTGAGGTCTTGACCCAGATGTCACTTTTCTGGTTTGACTTTCTCAAAGATACGGTTGACAACCATCTGATAACGGCTGATATAAATGAATTCCCGAAAGAGCTAAAAAAACATGCCGACATATTGGACGGACGTTCGATGATTGTTGTCAAAGCCGACCGGATTGATGCCGAATGTATTGTCCGTGGATATATCTCCGGCTCCATGTGGAAAGAGCTGGTTGAAGCCAGAAAAAAAGGAAGCAACAGCGTCCATGGATTTGATTTTCCTGAATCACTAAGAGAATCAGACAAAATACCAAAAACACTCTTTACACCCTCGTCAAAAAATGATGGCGGACATGATGAAAATATATCTTATCAACAGCTGGTTGATTTAATTGGTAAAAAGACGGCAGAGCTTTGCCAGGAAAAGTCTCTTGAAATTTACACCAAGGCTGCAGTATATGCTTTGACCAAAGGGATAATCATTGCCGATACAAAATTTGAATTTGGATTCAAAGACAATAAGTTTATTTTGATAGACGAAGTTCTCTCACCGGACTCCAGCCGATTCTGGCCGGTTGATTTGTATAAGCCGGGTGTTACCCAGCCATCGTTTGACAAACAGCCCATAAGAGATTATCTGGCCGACCGGGGATGGAACAAAAAACCGCCGGCTCCGGCCCTTCCCGATGAAGTCGTGACCGCATCGGCTGAGAGATATCGCCAGGCTCAGAGACTTATAACAGGAAAATAACGAGAATATAAGATGACTGATAATATTAAAATAAAAAGAGCTTTGATATCTGTCTCCGATAAATCGGGTCTTGTGGAGTTGGGCAAAGGACTGCAGGAATTAGGGGTAGAAATTATCTCAACCGGGGGTACGCTCAAGAAACTAAAAGATTCATCGGTGCATGCCATCTCCATTTCATCATTTACCGGATCGCCGGAGATACTGGATGGAAGAGTAAAAACCCTGCACCCCAAAGTCTATGCCGGTATTCTCTTCAAAAGAGGTGACACCGCCCACGAAGAACAGATGAGTGAGTCAGATTATAAGTCAATTGATTTGATTATTGTAAATTTATATCCGTTTGAAAAAACATTGTCGAAAATTGAATCAGATGATGCCGAGATAATTGAAAACATTGATATCGGCGGACCGACAATGATAAGAGCCGCCGCCAAGAATTTTGATGCCGTCACCGTTGTTGTTGATCCGGGAGATTATTCTAATCTTCTTGCTATCTTAAAAGAAAATGATAATGAAACCACCCCTGAATTTCGTAAAGAATGTGCCGGAAAAGCTTTTGACTTAACCGCCAAGTATGATACCGCCATTGCCAACTATTTTGTCTCCGGCAAAGATAAACAGGCCGAGCTTCTTCCCAAAAGATTGCCTCTAAATTTCATCCGGCAATCATCACTTCGCTATGGTGAAAATCCGCACCAGACGGCATCGGTCTATAAGTTAGACCGGTATGAAGCGGCTACTTTGATAAACGCAGAAATTATTTCTGGCAAAGAACTTTCATTCAATAATTATAGTGACTTAGATGCCTGTTTGGACATGCTCCTTGATTTTGAAAATCCGTTTGCCTGTCTTTTAAAACAT
>JACZYS010000115.1 GCA_022570975.1 Candidatus Zixiibacteriota bacterium
GCCTAGTGTGCATGCCTATAGTCGGAGAAAGGCTGGACGAACTGGACATGCCACTCATGGTGGGCCAGAACGCCTCCAGTAAGCACCAGACGGCATTTACCGTGTCGGTGGACTACATGACAGGGACTACCACCGGAATATCTGCAAGCGACCGGGCTATGACTATCAAGGTGTTGCTTGATGATGACAGTAAACCGGAAGATTTGGGACGGCCGGGTCACATTTTCCCCATTCAGGCTGTAAAGGGTGGCGTGCTTAATAGAGTCGGTCATACCGAAGCAACAGTTGATTTGGCAAGGCTGGCAGGTTTCAAAGAAGCCGGAGTTCTTTGTGAAATAATGAATGATGACGGCAGTATGGCCAGAGTACCTCAGTTAGCTCAGTTTGCCAAACGACATAACCTGAAACTGATTTCTGTCAAAGACCTTATTAGGTACAGACAAACTCGTGAAAGCAGAGTTGAAAAAATTACAACCGTTGACCTTCCGACCAAGTATGGAGATTTTGAGCTCCGGCTTTTTAAATCAGAACTGGATAATCAGCATCACCTGGCTCTGGTCAAAGGTGAAATCTCATCGGGAAAAAACATACTGGTTAGAATTCACTCAAGCTGCCTGACTGGTGATGTTTTTGGATCCTGCCGCTGTGACTGCGGGGGGCAGCTCCACCGGGCAATGGAGATGATTGAAAGAGAAAAAGAAGGAATTATTCTTTATATGAGACAGGAAGGCCGCGGTATTGGTCTGGTTAATAAACTGCTCGCTTATAAACTTCAGGAACAGGGAAGAGACACCGTAGAAGCAAACAGAGATTTAGGCTTTGACCCTGACCAGAGAGATTATAGCTCTGCGGCCATGATCTTGAAGTCAATTGGTGTTTCATCGGTACGACTTCTTACCAACAACCCTGACAAGATTAATGCCCTAAGGAAAAACGGCATTGAAGTTACCGAACGAATTTCATTGGAAGTCAACCCGACCAAATTCAGCCGAACCTATCTAACGACCAAAAGAGATAAACTTGGTCATTTTCTTAATTTTAATTAAATGACAGATGAGTGTTGAATAATGAATAATAAGATACTGGAAGGAAAACTTGATGGCAGCGGCAAAAAATTTGCCGTTTTAGTCAGCAGGTTTAACTCAAGCTTAACAGATCTCCTTCTTAAGGGTGCACTGGGATGCCTCAATCGTCACGGAGCAACTGATAAAGATATTACTGTTGTTTATGTGCCGGGAGCGTTTGAGCTTCCACCGACCGCCTCCAGGTTGGCCGCAAAAAAAAACTATGATGCCATCATCTGTCTTGGAGTTGTAATCCGGGGAGCCACACCCCATTTTGATTATATATGCTCCGTAGCTGCCAACGGGATTTCAAGAGTATCTGAGAAGTATCAATTACCGGTCATTTTTGGAGTACTCACCACCGACAATGTTGAACAGGCTCAGGAGAGGTCAGGAATAAAAGGCGGAAACAAAGGATGGGATGCCGCCCTGGCCGCAATTGAAATGACTAACCTTTTTGAAGTGATAGATAAAAATGGCTGAAACCAATAGATATAAAGCCCGTGAGTTAGTTTTGAAAGGATTATACGCCTTGGAGTGCGGAGAGATAACTGGGGACAAAATCATTGAAGATATCGTAACCGATGACACTCTTCCTGATAAAATTATTGAATTTGCAAGAAATTATTTTCATCTCGTAAAAGAACATGGAAGCAACGCTGACAGAGAGATTACTTCACTTGCCGAGAACTGGGAATTTAAAAGAATTGCAGAAATTGACAAGATAATTTTGAGAATGGCCATTACCGAAATTGATAAGATGCCTGATATCCCTTTTAAAGTGACTATCAATGAAGCTATAGAGCTGGCCAAGAAATTCTCAACTGAGAAGTCGTCCGGTTTCATAAATGGAATCCTGGATAATTTTCATAAGTTGAGAATGCAAAAAGAATCTGGACATTGATTATTTAACTAATATATTGTCAGAGTTTTCTATGATTCATTTAACTTGTTGAGATATAATGAAGTTTAACAAATGACAAACATTCCGATTAATGCTTTCAAATTTTAATATCAAAAAAATTGACCATATCAATTTAGCTTCCGCTGTTTTTGTCTGGGTAGGCTCGTTTGTTGTATATTCCATGACCGTTGCGCCTACTCTTTCATTTTGGGACTGTGGGGAGTTTATCGCAGCCAGTTATATTCTGGGCGTACCTCACCCGCCGGGCACACCATTGTACATCTTGCTGGGCAGAATTTTTTCAATCATTCCTTTTGTCGATGATATAGCCGTCAGAATAAACTACCTCTCGGTAATTAGCTCAAGTTTCACGGCTCTTTTTGGATATTTTATTATTGTCAGAGTATTAAAAGCTCTCATTCCAAAACAGACAGAAAATAATGACCGGTTTGGAAAAATTTTGATATATGGCGGCGGAATATCGGGAGCATTTTTCACTGCCTTTTCATTTACAAACTGGATTAACTCAGTTGAAGCTGAGGTGTATGGTTTGGCAATGCTTTTACTTACGGCTATCGTATTGCTTTCTTTGAAATACTGCGAAGAAAGGAACTCTGCTTCAAGGAGCAAATACCTATTGTTAATATTCTTTCTGGCTTTCGCCGGAATAGGGGTGCACATGACCACTTTTCTGGTTATCCCGGCAATGGCACTGCTCTTTATTTTAAATTCTAAAGCAAAGGGAAAAGATTTTTATTATATAACTTTGTTTTTTGCTCTTGAGCTCTATCTCATTTTTGCTTTCTCATCTCGTCCCAATGAAATACCGTTTTTCATACCAATTCTGATTGTCATGATCCTCTATTATTTTTATATCTTCTCAAAAGATAAGATATCAAAATCAGAGATCTGGATTGCAGTCGGGTTCTTGCTTGCCGAGCTTCCCCTGCTTCCTCTTTTAGCAAATAATTTGGTCTTTGTCTCTTCTGATTCCTTTCAACCGGCTATGGTAGACAGCATGACATATTTCAGTACCGCGGTTATTGCATCGATGGTCATTTATTCTCTTTATATGCTTTATAAATATATGAACGACAAAA
Source organism: Candidatus Zixiibacteriota bacterium (assembly GCA_022570975.1). Classification (GTDB taxonomy): domain Bacteria; phylum Zixibacteria; class MSB-5A5; order GN15; family FEB-12; genus JACZYS01. The sequence continues at coordinate 3,069 of JACZYS010000115.1, forward strand.
ATGCGTTTAAAGAAGAAATGATAACTTCAGTTTTTATTCTCACGGCTCTGTTCATGTCATTAATTTTACAACTTCCAAAAGGGTATGGATCGTTCATGGTTCTTTCGGCCATGCTGGCCATAATTCTGGTCGGCCTTTTATATAAAAAGATTAATTGGTCAATTTTGATGGCCATTGCCGCGGTCTCGGCCGTGGCACTGGGTGTTAAACAACACTTTATGGCTATGGCTCTGGCCGCGGCCGTTTTGATTTTTCTTGGATATCTTATGAAGTTAAAAGACTGGAAAATGGCCCTGATGATTATTCTCATGTCCGTACTTGGCTACTCAGTTCATTTGTATATCCCCATTCGTTCGGCTCATCATCCGATAATAAACGAAAACAATCCATCGGAAAATCTTGAAGCCACGATCAACTTCCTGGAAAGAAAACAGTACGGCTCACAGTCAATGGTGGAACGAATGTTTAAGCGACGGGCAGAATGGAGCAACCAGTTTGGCAGCTACCGGCATATGGGATTCTGGAAATTCTTCAGCGAACAGTATGGGTTCACTGGGCCGGGCTTTATTGTCGTCTTTTTTCTGGGTGTGTTAGGATTCTGGGAGACAATCAGGAAAAAGAAAGAATATGGACTGCCCTTGCTGATGCTTTTCTTGATTTCATCGGTGGGTCTTATCTTATACATGAATTTTGCCGATGGTACCCGCATTCATCCTGTCACCGGGCAGGATTATCTGGAAGTCAGAGAAAGAGATTACTTTTTTACACCGGCTTTTGTATTGTTTGGACTTGCCATCGGTATTGGTATTTCACTGTTCATCAAGTCAATCAAGGAGCTGCTCATTCATTACAAAGTTCCGGGTGTCAAAGTTATTTTAACTTTTCTGCTGGTTTTATTTCTTTTACCGGTAGCGGCTTTGTCCAATAATTATTTTCGCTGTGATCGTTCCCGCAACTATATGCCATTTGATTATGCTTATAACATTCTCATCTCCGCAGAAAAAGATGCCGTCTTGTTTACTTACGGGGATAATGACACTTTTCCGGTCTGGTGTCTTCAGGAAGTATATGGTATCAGGAAGGATGTAAAAAATGTCAATCTCTCGCTGGCCAATACAAAATGGTACGTCAAGCAGATTGAATCAACTCTCGGTGTAAATCTGGGAGGTCTGACCGATGAACAGCTTAAGAAGATGAGACCTTTCCGAGATAAAGACGGAACTGTTTATAGAATTCAGGATCAGGTCATAAATAAAATTATTGATAACAATCTGGGAAAAAGACCGATTAATTTTTCAGTCTCAGTCAGTTCCGGTGCCAGAGTTTATTATGGCCGTTCTCTGGATTCAATGTCGGTCTTAAAAGGTATGGTCTGGGATATAAAGAGTCGGGCCAACGGCATGGAAATTGACCTTGAAAAATCCAAAAACTTTTATCTGAATGACGGTCTCTTTAAGTATCGCGGTATCAATGACAGCACCATTTATAAAAATGAAACAACCCTGAGACTGACCAAAAACCTGGCCAATGGGATGTTGATGATTGCCGATGACTACCGCAGAAAAAAAGATTTGGAAAGCGCCGAGGAAGTAGTAGCATTTGCGCTCGAAAAAATTCCTTATTCCAAAGATGCTCTGGATTTTCTTGTCTCCCTGTACATTCGTTCGGATTCACCCGAAAAATTGGAAAAGTTACTGAATAAATATCCCAATTTTGATCAGAAGAGAGTGAAACTTCTACTCAGCAAGAGTTACATGGAAAAAGGAAAGAAGGAGGAAGCGGTTTCGGTGCTTCATAAACTTCTGTTGGAGGACCAGAAATATAAACCGGCATTTGATGAATTGGTCAAGTATTATTACAACAACAATAATATTGTGGCTATGAGGGGGCTGCTCAAGCAATGGCTGACCTTTAATCCGGGAGATACTCGAATGAAGTCATTTTATGAGGAAGTACAGCGAGGCATAAGCAGGTATGAGGACTCTATTAAGAGGAGCAAAGGCAATTGAAAATTCTTGCTCTAAACTGGAATGACCTCAGCAATCCGTTTGCCGGAGGAGCGGAAGTTCATTTGGAAGAACTTTTGCGACGTTTGGTGCGATATGGTCACCGGGTTACCCTCTTTTGTTCCGGCTATAAAGGATGCAAAAGCGAAGAAACTATTGATGGGATTGATATTATCAGAAGAGGGAACAGGTATAATTTTAATCTCATTGCCCCTTTTTATTTAAGAAGGTTAACAGGTGAAACAAAGTTTGATATCTTAATTGAAGATATTAACAAGATTCCCTTTTATACTCCCCTTTATCTCAATTTAAAAACTCTCGTGGTTGTCCCTCACCTGTTTGCAACTACAGTTTTTCATGAAATAAATTTTGTGCTTGGCTCTTATATTTTCCTTGCTGAAAAACCGATGGTTTATGTTTATAAGAACAAAAGTTATAACGTAATTTCAGAATCCACGGCCGATGACATGGTGAAAAGAGGAGTTGACAGAAAAAATATATCTATCATCCACTGCGGTATCGACAGCTCTTTCTATAAACATGACCCATCGGTCAGAAAATATGATCGGCCGACAATATTATACCTGGGAAGGGTAAAAAAATATAAATCGATTAATCATCTGATATCGGCATTCGGGAAAATAAAGGTGCAATTACCTGACGCAAAATTATTGATTGTTGGATCCGGAGATTACATGGAAAATTTGAAATCACAGGTTCATTCATTGGGGCTCAATGATGCGGTCGAATTCACCGGCTTTGTGAAAAAAGAAAGAAAACTTGAAATTCTGAGGAAGTCACATGTAGCTGTTTTGCCTTCGCTTAAAGAAGGATGGGGTTTGACTAATATAGAAGCCAACGCTGTCGGTACTACCGTCGTGGCGGCAAACTCACCCGGACTAAAGGATTCCGTCTCCAATAATGTTTCCGGTCTTTTATATGAGTATGGCAATATTGATGAAATGACAGAGAAATTGATGATGATTTTGAAGAATGATAACTTCCGCAATAATCTTGAGGCAGGTGCTTTAAGATGGTCGGCAAAATTTGACTGGGACATTTCAGCCAGAGAGTTTGAAAAACTTATTTGCAGAATATCCGGAGTAAAAAACTGATGCGATCAAGAAAGAGAATTGGTTACATTTTATTTGGAATTTTAATTTCAGCATTAATGCTCTGGTTCCTTTTCAAAGATATTGATTTCACCAAGCTGATGGAAGCTCTCAAAGGAGCAAATTATCTCTGGCTCATTCCTAATATTTTGTTAATTATTCTTACCATGTATATCAGGGCTTATCGCTGGCAGTTGATGATTAACCCGTTAAAAAGAGTTCCCTTTCATAAACTTCTGGCGGCAACATGTGTTGGATTTATGGCCAACAATGTCCTCCCGCTTCGCCTTGGTGAATTTGTCAGAGCCTTCTCTTTGGCCAAACAGGAGAATGAAATCAGAAAATCTGCCGCTTTGGCTACGATTTTTATTGAAAGAACATTTTTTGATCTGACTGCCCTGCTCATGATTTTTGGCGGCGTATTTGCATTCTCAACCGTTGTCAGGGAATACATAGATGATGCTTTTGTAACAGGTGTTTATCTGGCCATCGGCATAGCTCTCATCGGATTATTCTCAATGCTAATAATGGGAAGAAACCCGGAAAAGACAGCATCGCTGCTTACACGCAAACTTGGTTTTATTCCAGAAAAGATCAGGGATAAAATACAAGGCATCCTAATTAAATTCTCCGGAGGGCTTAAGTTTTTATCAAGTCTTAAAACCGTGTTGTTTGTTGAGTTTCATACTCTCTTGATTTGGCTGGTCATGGGACTTTCAAACATATTTATTTTTTATACTTTTGGCTTTGATATTTCAATAACAGCCGCCTTTTTTCTGCTTGTCGTTGTTTCCATAGCCATTCTGATTCCCTCATCACCCGGATTTGTCGGGATTTATCATGCTGCCGCATCTTCATCGGTAATGGCATACGGGGTGGGAAAAGAAGAGGCCCTCTCCTTTGCTCTGGTTCTTCATGCTACCCAGTATATTGTAGTCACCTTGATGGGTTTTTACTTCCTGAAAAAAGAGCATTTTAGTCTGAAGAGTCTGGAAGAAGAAGCAACTTCCGAAGTCTGATTTATTGTTCTCAAGAAATTCATTGTTTTTTGCCCTAAATTAGTGATAATAAGTTCAAACTTGACACCTACCTGTCACTCTGATAAGCTATGTTCAAAATGGAGATTGTATGAAAAAGGGTGTCATTCTGTTCGTATTGCTGGTCCTGATTGGGGGAGTCAGCTTTTTGAAATCTCTTCGTGAGGCAGACCAGAGAAAAGTTTATGCCCAGCAGGAAAATTCTGAGGCGATGAGAGAGATTCATACACTTGAGCTTGAACCATATCTGGAATCAATACATGAATAATATCTCCTTGCTTTGTTGCATCAGCTACTGACATTACTTTGTGACCATCAGCTTCAGCCTTTTTCCAGCTGTTACCGCCTTCTTTAAGACCAATTATCACATTTAGACCAGAGTCTTTCATGTTGTTAGATTGTGCATTACCTTGAATTCCATAACCAAGTACTGCGATTGTTTGATCCTTGATAGGATCAAGGCTGATATCGTTATCTTTCCATATTTTTGCCATAATTTTAGCAAGAATATTGCAAATATTAACTATGAAATTTAGATTTCAATTATTTTATTACATGAACGACATTTTACAGTGACCTTATCACCAGGTAATTTAACAAATCTCTTTGAACCACATTTAGGACAAATAGGACAAGCGCGTACTGGTTCCATTATTGTTTAGTGTGATTACCCCATTATTTGATTTTGCCACTACCAAGAATCCTAATAGTTGTGGATTCTGGTTTTAAAATCACAGCAATTTGATCTTTTTTGCATACAACTGGTTTTTCAAATGTTAGTTTTAGAGGAGAAATTGATGAAAATTTTGCAGCTTTGATTTGTAGTCCAATATTGACCAAACAACCTTGATTTTCAGCAATTTCACTCTTGTAGAAAGGATTCTTTTGAAAATCAAGTTCGATCTCTGTTGTTACATCTACTGCGCCTTCATCAGAAATCACATCTCCACGTCCTACTTCGTCAGGTTTTACTC
>JACZYS010000116.1 GCA_022570975.1 Candidatus Zixiibacteriota bacterium
CTCAGCCTCAATTTTTGACTGCTCCACTCCAAGAGCAGCTTCCAGCGCCACTATGGCAACTTCCAATTGTTCTTTGGATGGTTCTTTGGTCGTGATTTTCTGCAACCAGAGCCCCGGCTTAATAAGAATTTTGGTAATGACCTTGTCTCTGGTTTTACCGGAGATTTTTAGCAGTTCATATGAAACCCCGGAGATTAGCGGCAAAAGTGAAAAGTGCATTCCGAACCGAATCAAGAGGGTTGGAGCATGACCGGTCTGGATGGCATAAATTGTATCCGAAATAGCGTAAGTCAAAATTGCCAGTAAGGCAACTATCAGGATAAACGAAGTTCCACAGCGCGGGTGGAACCGGGTGTGGGTGGCGGCTCTTTCGGGAGTCAGTTCATCCCCCATCTCCAGAGCATATATTGATTTGTGCTCGGCACCGTGGTACTCAAAAATCCGTTTGAATTCGCCAATTAATGATAGAACCCAGACATAGGTTACAAACATGGTTAAACGAATGGCTCCGGCGACCAAGTTAAAACCAACCGCATCTTTGCTTATTCCAATGAAATTTGAGATGGCCAGAGGAATAAAAAAGAAAATAAAAATACCGGCGGCGAGGGCAACGACGGCACTCATGGCCAGGGCAAACGAGTTTGATTTTTTATCTTTTTCGGTATACTCTTTCCCTTTTTTTTCAGCCTCTTTTTTCTCTTCCTCTTTCATGGCTATATCTGCTGAAAAATTGAGCGTCTTTATCCCTATGATCATCATCTCAACAAAGGCTACCGCCCCACGGATGATGGGGATGTTTAAGATTTTGAAGCGGGAGGCAAGAGATTTGTAGTTTTCAGTTTTGACAACTATGCGGCCATCGGGGATACGGCAGGCGGTGGCGATTTTGTCACCGGAGCGCATCATCACCCCTTCAATTACAGCTTGTCCGCCTATATTCAAATTGGGCATTTATCTTTTCTCTTATTAATGATAGAATCTCTATTTGGCCTGAGCCAAATAATATTCTGCAAAGAATAGTTTAGTTACTTTTCTTGGCTACTTTTTCGTATTTGCGGCGGAATCTTTCTACTCTACCGGCGGTATCAACAAGTTTCTGCTTTCCGGTAAAAAACGGATGACAGTTTGAGCAGATTTCTACCGCTATCACTTTGTTTGTGGAGCGGGTTTTATATTTGGCTCCGCAGGCACAGGTAACGGTAAGTTCTTCGTATTTTGGATGTATTCCAGCTTTCACAACATTTTCCTTATCTTTTGTAAGCATTTTCAAAATTCAGCATACTCAATGCTATATCATTATATTTCTTATAACAATATCAGGTTCCCGGAATCTCAAATCTGAGTCACCAGAAAACCAGAGCCACATAATATAGAGAATTTATGAAATTTGGCAAGAGCGGAATTTGAGGGGTACTGCTCTGTTTTGAGGGAATATGAGAAATAAGGGATAAAACTAAGGGTTCTTTAGTATTTTGTGGTCACCACATCTTCTCAATTTAATGACATTACCTTTTTCGTAATCGAAAGTTATTCGAGTAGATGAGCTGGCCCTCAGATACCGAATACCACCAGCGCCAGGTATCGGTCTCGCTTTCATCCCTGGTGTAAAATCTCCTGAAGCGTCGATTAGTTTGAGAGTTTTTTCAATCTCTTTTTTTAGAAGGGGTGAACATTTCTGGAAGTCTTTAGAAAATGAATCTAAGATGATATATGTTAGAGGAGTTCAAGACGAGGACTTGTTTTTCTTGGACTCCTCGTTGCTATTCTTATCACTTTTTCGTTCTTTTGACTTTGTTTTTTTCTTTGATCTTTTCCGGGGCATTCAAAATCGCCAATACTTCATCGATTGTATTTGCCTTGACAAATCTTCCTGCGTTAAAGTCTTCATCTGCTTCACGTTCTTTAGCTTGCCACTCATCAGACCAAAACCAACTTTCGTCTTCTTCATAAGAATTTATTCCCAAAGTTGGGTCATACCATAAGACACCCTCAATATTTGTAATATCATTTGGGTATTCACTAATATTAAAAAATACAGTTGTTAGTTCTCTAAACTCAGTATAGCTCTTACCAAGTACCCAAGACTTCTTGCGCTCTATTCTCATAGTGTCTAAAGGGTCAGGGTATGGATTCATGACAACTTCCTTTTTGACTCTTGCAATTCAGTTTTAAGAACTATCTTTCCATCAGCAACAAGCTGGTCAAATTGACCTTTTATTATTTCACTGAGTGATTTTGCTACTTCGAACGGTATTAATATTTCATCAAAAATAATAACATCGCTTGTTTTTGGATGAAATTTGGCAAACGAAAACAACATACCTCTTGGAAAAGATTGAACTTCTACGTGATCTGAAAAAGCATAGTTCTTGACTGCTTCTGATAAGTATTCAACATTTGGCTTTGCGGGAGACTTTCCAACTTCTGTAACTGGCTTTTCTTTTGTTTTTTTGTTACTCATTTGAATTAATTGTTTTTTTATTTCTTTCGGTTCTTTTGTTTCTTTTGTCATTTCAATATCTTTAAGGATCGGCATTTTTGCAAGTATTATTTAGACGCAAAATCTTTCAGATAGTTTCCTACTTATAAATGCATTATTTATCCTGAAACATCACTTTAGTATATTCGATACTGTTATAGCACAACTCTATAGATTATTGCTAAACAGAGATAAGTTACTAACGTTCAATCAGTTACTTCACCCGGCTACTACTGACCAGTAGTATTTGCCGTAGGTGAGGGATTCTATCTTAAATGAGATGGAAAAAAGATTTTTGACTTCTTTTTCTGTGAAGTAGTTTTTGATGATTGTATATTCCTGGCCGTCATCCAAAAATCTTTTTTTATATACATTTCCCTGTTCATCTTTGCCAATCAATTTTTCGATATGAAACTCTGCAGGCGGGGGGTTGTTGTCTATGAACCAGATTTTACCGTTTGGTCTGAGCAGCTTTTTTAGATTAGAAAAAAGCTCCGGCAAATCTTGCAGGGGGTGATGGGAAACCCAAAAGCCAACAGCAATTATATCAAAACAGTTTTTGGCAAATGGAAGCTGGTTGATGTTGGCCAGGACATAATCAGTCTGGCAGTTGAATCGTTTTTTCTTGGTTTCATTTAACATCTCAATCGACAGGTCAGAAGCAACAATTGAACTGGCTTTTTGTGACATTATCTCCATCCAGTATCCGGTGCCGGCAGGAATATCCAGAACATCTTTTTCAGTAACCAATTCTTTAAGACTTTCTGCCACACCATCTATTTCTTTTCGGCGGACTTCATCATCACGGTAGTAAATTTTTTCATAGTCCGGGGCTCGGCGAGAATAATATTCTTTCATGTTATGTTTCATTGGATGCCTTTGTGACTCTGTCGGCCAGAAGTTGTGACGTCTCTTTAATCTCAGACAGTAATTGATTGTCTGATAAAATTGTGCCAATGGTGTTGAAGTCATCTGAGCAATAGGTTATGGTGGCGCAGTTTTCAACCTCTATCCATTTGAACAGTCCGACAATTGTTCTCCGGCCACCCTCAAACCAGGCATCTTTACCGCCGGTTAAAATCATGGCTCCCGGTCTTTTATCAATACCCAAAATCTTAATAAATGGATATGGCGGGTGCTCGTGCTTAAAGTCTGCCGGGCGGAAACAGTTGCAGCGGTCAATGAAAGATTTGGCCTGAGCCGAAACACCGTCAAAATAAATGGGTGAACCAATTATGAATATATCAGTCTCGACAATCTGTTTGTAAATGGGAGTCAGGTCGTCATCATAAAAACAAAAGTCCGGAGTGGGTGCTTTGCCGCATGACTGACAGGGGATGAATTTGAGTTGGTTCAAATCTATATTTGTAATAGTTGCATCAGCTTTTGGGGCGATATTTTCTTTGGTTAATTCTGCCAGTTTTTCTAAAGCAAGCTGGCATGAGGAGTTTTCTACCGGTGAACCATTGATCATTAAAATTTTAATCAACTTTTGTTCCCTCCAGTTTTTCCAGTTCATGGTAGAGGGCCAGGATTTGGTTTTCGAATGATTGTTTTTGTTTCTCAAGTTCAGCCAGTTTTTCCCAGTCTGATTTGTCGGTCTTGTTTATCAGCTGATCTTCTGTTTCAGATAATTGTTTTTCTAAGTCTTTGATTTTATCTCTTCTTGATTTAATTGATCTTTTTAGTTTTGATTTTTGTCTGGATTTTTCTTTGTAATCAAGATAGTCAGATTTGCTTCTGCTGATTTCCGGTTTCAGTGAGACAGACACAGTTTTTGCTGCTTGTTTTTCTGCAAAATATGAATAGTTGCCATCGTACTCTTTAACTGAACCGTTATCCAAATGAATTATTTTGCTTACAATCTTATCCAAAAAATAACGATCATGACTGACTATCAAACAGCTTCCCTCATAATTAAGCAATGCTTGTTCCAAAGTTTCGCGAGCATAAATGTCAAGATGGTTTGTTGGTTCATCAAAGATAATAAAATTTGCCGGATGATACAAAAGCCGGGCCAAAGAGAGTTTTGTTTTTTCACCACCGGAGAGAGTGGATATTTTTTTTAAGGATTCATCGCCGGTGAAACCAAACCGCCCCAAATATCCGCGGACTTTTTCGGCGGTGGCCACTGGGTCTAACTCCCAGAGAGATTCCAAAACCGACTGCTCAAAATTTAGGTCGGCATGCTCCTGATCAAAATAAGCGACTTCCACATTGTTCCCCAGTTGGATTTCGCCACTCATCGGGCTGATTTCACCGATGATTGATTTTAAGATGGTAGATTTTCCGGAACCGTTTTTGCCGACAATTGCTGCTTTTTCTCCCCGGTAGAGATTGAAATTTATATCTCTTAGAATTTCTTCATTATTGTAACCCAAAGAAAGGTCTCTTATAGATAAGATATGGGCGTATGACCTGGCTGATGATTCCATTTTGATGCTGCTGTTTTTTTTATCTTTAGAAGGAGGTTTGAGTCTTTTTATTCTACCCAAATACTTAAGTTTGGACTGGGCCTGTTTTGTTTTTTGTCCGGCCATGTTTTTCTGGATAAATTTTTCAAGCCGATCAATCTTTTCGGACTGGTGCTTAAAATGTTTTTGCTGCAAGTCTCTTCTTATTTGTCTCTCGACCACGTAATGATCAAAACTACCCGTATATTTCTCCAGTTTGCCCCGGTTTATTTCCCATACTCTGGAAACAACTGACTGCAAAAAAGCACGGTCATGGGAGACAGCGATAACGGTTTTGTTCTGCCCTTTGATATAGTTTTCCAGCCAGCTCGTTGATTCTATATCCAGGTGGTTGGTAGGTTCATCCAAAAAAAGGAGATGTCCGTTACCTGCCAAGGCCTGGGCAAGCGAGGCCCGGTTTTTTTCTCCGCCGGAAAAATTTCTGAGCCGTTCATGGTGCCTCTCCTGGGGAAAACCAAGACCTTTGAGGACGATTTTAATTTCATTCTCAAAACTGAAGCCGCCATTGGTTTCAAATTTGTTCTGAAGAGAACCAAACTTTTCTACTAATGATTTGTCATTTGGTGCAAGCTGGAGCCGGTGTTCTAAGATTTTGAGTTCTTTCCTGATATCAACTAAATCCTGTCTGGCTATTGTGGCAAATTCAAATAGCGTCATATCCAAATTGTCAAATTTTTCCTGACGGATATAATCAATTTTGCAAAGTTTGGCTTTTGAAATTTTGCCGGAGTCTAAAGAAATTTTTCCTGAAATCAATTCTAAGAGGGTGGTTTTGCCGGAGCCGTTTTTCCCTACTATTCCAATTTTTTCATTTTGCTGAAGAACAAATGAGACGTTCTCTAAAATAATAAGGTCGTCAAATTTCTTGTAAAGATTTTCCCCGGAAAGGAGGGCCACGTCTACTCCTTTTGGTTTTTTGTTCTGGCCAGCATAATTTCTGCGGCAATCAGTAAGACTGCTATCCACAAAAACAGCTGCCAGAATTCTTTACCAAATCTTAATTCTGAAATTGAAGCGGCAAGATTATCCGTATTGCTTAGCAAATGAAACTGTTCTGCGCCGGCGGCTTGAGAGAATTGATCGGGTGCAGCGGAGATGAGATTGCTTTCTGACGGATCCAAATTGACGGCAAAGCGGTCAATCTCACGGCCCAGATAACTGAGACGGTAAATTCCGTTTTGATGGGCAGGCGATGCGTTGACAATTAAGGCTCCGTTTTTTTCCACCGGCAATATGAATGATGAGCTTGAATCAGGACTGATCATTTCAATGGAGCCTAATACTGAACCTTTGAGAGCTAAAGAGCGGCTGATATTATTTGATGAAAAAAGTCTGGTGTCAAAACTTGAGATATCACGGGCTAAGTATTCTGCCATGCGGGATACAAAAGGGACAAAAAAGGAATGAGCCGTCAAATTAGAATATTCCGGTGAGATTGGCGCTGTGAAGGTTAAGACTTTCCCTTGCCCATATTCATTTTCAATTAATGCCGGTCTGGATCCGGTGAATACTGCAACAGTTGTTGCACCTTGCAGCGTATGCATTTTTGGCAACGAATAAAATTTGATTTCCGGAGGTTTGTTATCTTTAAATTCAAAAACCGAAAAAATCGGATGAGTTAATTCTACTGTGGAAAAAGTATAGTAACCGGCCCGGCTGAATTGTTTATCAACCGGTTTGTCAAAGAGTACTCCGCTTAAGGCGCTCCACTTTTTATTGAATTCAGTTATATCCACATTTTCATTGTAATTTATGTAGAGTGAGTTGCCAGATTCCACATAATTGAACAGCCTCATCCGGTACGTCTCTGAAATCTGTGACGGGTCAAACAAAAAGACAATATCATATTCAAAGAAGTTGATCCCGGACAAGTTTGCCGGTGATATATTTTTTAGTGACCAATACTGGTTTAATGAAGTTGACGGAGACAGGGCCAATCTAAAAAGCTGAGAAGAGAGGTCATTGCCAACCAAGAGAACGTTAAAATTATCCGGGATGCTGAAACTAAAATATCTTTTATTATCTTCCAAAAATTTGTCATCTGAGATTTCTATATATCCGCTGTGGAAACCGGTTGCCGATACTGACTTGGTGAAAGTGACCGAGGACTCTTCACCCGGCTCAATTGTTATGTCTGTTTGCGAAACCCGGTTACCGTTTATGAACAGTGAGGCAATTATTTCTGCGGAAAAACTGCCGGAATAATTTTTTATCCCGGCCGTAATTTTAAAATCATGACCGGGCAAAATAAGCTGCCCACCAAAATCAAGCGAACTGATGGCAACATTTTCTACCGGCTCAAGGGGAAGCTCTATCAAAAACAGACGAGCCTCTGATTGCTCCAATAGTCTTCTTTCCGGTAAGGAGTTGAGCTGAAGGTCACTTACAATATAAAGCTCCTTATTAAGATTATTTGCCGATGTCAACAGGGCGTTTGCGATAGTTAACGATGCCGTAAAGTCTGAATGAATTTGATTGATTGAAATGTTATTCAGTTTTTCTTTTGCCTGAGCAACAGACATGAATTCTGTGCTGCTGTTACTCGAAGAAGAAAGAATAAATGGCAGCAAGATAACTTCATCAGACTCGCCAAAACTATCGAGAAGTTTTTCTGTTCTTTTTTTTGCAATTTCAAAGAGATTACCGTCGGCTACATATCGATTTATGGAGGAACTATTATCAAATATTATAACGGCCGACACCGAGGCATGGGAACCTAAATTGCCGCCCGTTGAAGTTGGTCTGGCAAAAGCAAGGACAATCATGAGGATAATAAGCATTCTCAAAATTAACAGTAGAAGCTGTCTTATTTTTAAACGGCGTACCTGTCTTTTCTGCATCTGTTTGAGAAATTTAAGCGAAGAAAACTCAAATCAAGATCATAAGTTAAACATTCTTAAAAAATATGGAAGTTTACTGGCAAACTTATTCAGTAATAATGAAAATCAAATTAAAGAATTAATAGGCAATAATGAAAATCTCGCAACATTAGTTACGACAATTACAGATAATTTAGAAGATGCGTTATTAGCAATCGATGAATTGAGAGAAGAAACATATGCACCAAGTAATTTTGAAAGGTACAAAGCAATTGTTGAACCAACAGTCAGAATTCAATGTCATTTAGAAGTTGGTTCTGGAACTGTTATTTACAGCAAACAAGAATCTGATGGTAAATATCACAGTTATATTTTAACTGCACTACACGTTGTTGAAGGTGCAAAATCTGACAGACCA
>JACZYS010000117.1 GCA_022570975.1 Candidatus Zixiibacteriota bacterium
TGTCGGATTAAATAATTTGTATAGGAAGGCAATCATGTTATCAAAAATCATATCAGCAGCAACAATTGGTGTAGACGCGTATTCTGTCGAAGTAGAAGCAGATATCCAACAACAACTACCGGCTTTTATAACTGTTGGTCTCCCCGAAGGAGCTGTACGAGAATCAAAAGAAAGAGTCACCTCCGCAATCAAGAATTCAGACTTTGTCTTCCCTCCAAAAAAAGTCACCATTAATTTAGCCCCTGCTGATATTAAAAAAGAAGGCTCTGCCTTTGACCTTCCTATTGCCGTAGGCATCCTGGCAGCCACTGGACAGATTTTAAAAGAGACATTTGATGATTATGTTATGATGGGAGAACTCTCTTTGGACGGTGCCTTGAGACCGGTGCCGGGAATCCTTCCCATGACTATGAGTTTTAATACAGGCAACGGATTAAAAGGAATTATCGTCCCCAAAGAAAATGCTCGTGAGGCGGCCATGGCCGGTACTCTTCCGGTCTATCCGGTTGGCTCACTTCAGGAGACAATCCATTTTCTGGAAGACAAGTCTACGGTTAACAAGTTCACGGTTGACATTAAAGAGGTCTTTGAAACTGCCCACAAATATTTGAACGACTTCTCCGATGTCAAAGGACAGGAGTCGGCAAAAAGAGCTCTGGAAGTTTCCGCTGCCGGAGGGCATAACATAATTATGATTGGTCCGCCCGGCTCAGGAAAGACAATGCTGGCCAGAAGAGTACCTACAATTTTGCCGGACCTCTCAATAGAAGAAGCACTTGAAACCACAAAAATCCATTCCATTGCCGGGAGGCTTGCAAGTAATGCCGCCCTGATTGCTACTCGTCCATTCAGGTCACCGCACCATACAATTTCATACGCCGGACTGATTGGAGGCGGAGCTATCCCAAAACCGGGAGAGGTCTCCATGGCTCACCACGGAGTTTTGTTTCTGGATGAACTGCCGGAGTTCAAGAAAGATGTTCTGGAGATGCTCCGACAGCCAATGGAAGATAACCAGGTCACTATTTCCAGAGCACTGTCAACTATTACCTATCCGGCCGGTTTCATGCTTGTTGCCGCCATGAACCCCTGCCCATGCGGTTATTTTGGTGATATGAATCACGAATGTAACTGCAGTACTTCGGAAATACAAAGGTATATGTCCAGAATATCCGGCCCCCTGCTTGACAGAATAGACATCCATATAAACGTCCCCTCGGTAAAAATCAAAGAGCTTTCATCAGAAACTTTCGGAGAAAAATCAGAAAATATCCGCAAGAGAGTTAACAAGGCCAGGAAATTTCAGTTGGAGAGATTTGCCAGCGAAAAAAACATATTCTCAAACGCTAATATGGAATCCAGAGACATAAGAAATTACTGCAAAATTGACGATAAATCACAGTCACTTCTGTTGTTGGCGATAACCCAGCAAGGTCTCTCGGCAAGGGCCTATGACCGAATTTTAAAAGTAGCCAGAACAATTGCCGACCTGGCCGGCTTTGAAAAAATTGAAATGGGTCATATAGCCGAGGCTATTCATTACAGAACATTAGACAGAAAACTCTGGGTATAAAGTTTGACTCATATCCTTACTTGATAACAAAGCTGAACATAAATCTATTATACTTAGAATGTTATTCCTTAATTCTTCAATGCTTTCTGATTGAAATGTGCGTTAATAAGTGCCTAATGTTCTGATAACCTTCTTGGGGATGTATCAAGACGTTGCTTCATCTTGAAAAATATCTTCTATCGACAGTTCAAATAACCGGGCAGACCTGAATGCTAATGGTAAACTGGGATCAAATTTCCCTTTCTCAATTGCATTAATCGTTTGCCTTGAGACATCCAGTGCAGAAGCCAGCTGTGCCTGAGTCCAATCTCGTTCAGCGCGAAGTACTTTTAATCTATTCTTCATCGGTATTTCCTATTGCCGAGGATAATTCCTACAATGTAGGTAAGGGCCATTAGCATAATCAGGTGGGAAATTTCTGGCTCAAAAGAAATGAGTCTAATGTCTTCCAGAAGTTCGTAACTGACTCCAACAACCAATCCAACACCCAATGCTAATGCCATAGCGTCAAGTTGGATTTTTTGCTGTAATTCGTCAAGCCCGTTCAAGTGTCGTTTATTAGCCGCAATCATCCCAAAGCCAATCACTAAATGAGCCAGGATCCCAAGAATAGTTGGTAAAGTATTGAAGTCCCAAAGGTACTTGGGGCCAAAAGCAGCCAACGCAGTTGCCGCAAGCCATGTTCCTGTCCACAAGGCAAGATTGGCAGTGTTTTTGCTGATTCGGCAAGTCAATTCGTTCGATTCGGTCACTTGTTCTTTCATAAGTCTACTTCCTTTGTCATAATGTTAAGTTTACTTTACTTAATTATGCCTTCAATCTTTTGATATGTCAAGTACATTTTACAAAAAGATTGATAATCTTTACTTTTCTTGGAGCGCGGCAAAAGCTTATATTAGCTAAACCCCAAGAACACAGTGAATTAGCAGGAAAAAAGCGTTGAATATTAGGTTTTAACAAAAACCGCTACGCTGGATTTTAAGCAAGAATCAACAATATCACAGGAACAACTGTCTGTATTTCAGAAATATGAGAAACTAATTAAATCGAACAAGTACATTACAATGTTGCAACCCTCACCTCTGTCAAGTGTGACCTAATCATCAAAATAGCACTTGGGTTTTGGGAAATACTATAGTTGAATAACTGTTCTCGAAGAAGTGTTTGATAGAAATTAAAAAAAACTTGTGCTGTACTAAAATAGTGGCAAAGCCAAAAGCAAAAACAACTTGATAAAGATTTTAGACTAATCTATATTGGTTTCAAGTTATAAGCCTTAGAATTATAAAATCAGATGAAAAGGTAAAAAATATGAAATTTGATGACAAATTAGATGGCGAGATTGCAATAATTTCTATCAGCGGAAAAATTATGGGAGGTGATGAAACTACCTTATTTCATGGCAAAATCCACGAATATCTTTCTGCCGGAAAGAAAAACATCCTCATAGATTTGGAAAAAGTTGACTGGATGAATTCGGTTGGTCTGGGTATGCTTATTTCTGCCTTGACAGCTGTCAAAAATGGTGGCGGCAGGCTGGTATTGGCAAATATTACCAAAATTGAATCAATCCTGACAATTACCAGACTTATTACAGTATTTGAACATTATGATTCACTTGATGCTGCAAAAGGTTCATATTCTTAATAGAAAAAGATTATAGATAATTTATTGACTCTCCATATTTATATGGCTTAATCATATAATTATGGAGAGTTTTTTATTTTGGTCAGGGAGAGAATAAATATTTAATCCTGTTGATATTATATTCAAAACAATTTATCTATCTGCTGTATAACATACAAATAAGCGGAGATTATTATGTTAAATGAAATAGAAAAACTCTTAGGTGATAACAAGGACCTTTTGACTTACAAAGCAAAAGGGATAGATAAATCAAGACTTCATCTGCCGGGCCCCGGTTTTATCGAAGATGTTTTCTCACAGACAGACAGATCTCCCGAAGTTCTGAGTTCACTCAAAAAGGTTTACTCAAGTGGGAGGTTGGCCGGAACTGGTTACCTCTCAATACTGCCAGTTGATCAGGGAATTGAGCATTCTGCCGGAGCCTCTTTTTCTCCCAATATTGATTATTTTGATCCGGGGAATATCGTGGAATTGGCAATTGAAGGTGGCTGTAACGCCGTTGCTTCAACATATGGTGTTTTGGGAGCAGTTTCCAGAAAGTATGCAGACAAGATTCCGTTTATTATGAAACTCAATCATAATGAAATGCTTACTTATCCTAACAAATTTGATCAAGTCATGTATGCATCGGTCAAGAATGCATTAAACATGGGTGCTGTGGGAGTGGGAGCTACAATTTATTTTGGTTCCGATCAGGGAATGAGACAGCTGCAGGAAGTTTCTGATGCTTTTGCGGCGGCACATGAGCTGGGCATGTTCACCGTACTTTGGTGCTATTTGAGAAACCCGGCTTTTAAAACATCTGAAAAAGACTATCATGCCTCGGCAGATTTAACCGGCCAGGCAAATCATCTGGGTGTTACTATTGAAGCAGATATTATAAAACAAAAACTTCCCGCAAATAATGGCGGATTCAGGGATCTCAAATTTGGCAAGACCCATGACAAAGTTTATGATGAGCTGGCCATAGATAACCCAATTGAGCTCACTCGCTATCAGGTTGCTAACTGCTATATGGGAAGGATAGGTCTTATTAACTCCGGCGGTGCATCATCCGGTGCAGGCGATTTGGCTGACGCTGTTCGCACGGCAGTGATAAACAAACGTGCCGGCGGAACCGGACTAATTTCCGGTCGGAAAGCATTTCAGCGAGACAAGAAAGAAGGAATAGAGCTCTTAAACGCCATACAGGATGTTTACCTCTGTAATGAAGTTACCATTGCTTAGACTTAAAGTTATTAGATAGTTCAGTTGAAGATTTATTGATTCAATTTTTCTTAATAAGGAGATACGATGATGTCACTAAGAAATCTGTTCTCAGTTGCATCGGTTTGTATTCTTCTAATTCTTCCTTGCTCGGCCATACTTGCCGATTCACTTGATATTATTCCAGATAGTACAATTAATCAGATTGCAGACAGTTCGATTGAAACTGCCTCAATAGAGACCGAATCTGAATCAATTTATCCGTTGTCGCCTGAGCGAAAAGAAATGCTGGCCCGGTATTCGGCCTTTAAAAACATTTGGAGATTTATCAGTTTTTTTCTGGGACTGGGCATTATGGCTCTCTTTTTGTTTTCCGGGCTTTCGGCAAAAATCAGAGACTGGGCCCAGGTTGCAAAAAAGAAATTCTTTATCCTCTGGTTGTACTTAGTCATTTTTATGACAATAGATTATCTGCTTAGTTTTCCGTTTGAATTTTACAGAAGTTTTATTATCGAGAGCAATTATGGGTTCATGAATCAGACTTTCATGGAATGGTTTTCCGAAGGTCTGTTGAGTCTTCTGCTTTCTGCTTTGATCATAATAATTCCCGTCTGGTTATTATATTACACAATTGAAAAGCTAAAAAGATGGTGGCTGGCTTTTTCACTCGGTGCAATTCCATTTATTGTGTTCATGGTTGTTGTAACTCCGGTTTTTATTTCACCACTGTATAACGACTTTACTTCGCTTGAAGATAAACAACTTGAAAAAGAAATACTGGCATTGGCAGAAGCCAACGGAATAGAAAATTCAAATGTATTCCAGGTAAATGCTTCCAAGCAATCGACAAAACTGAACGCCTATGTAACCGGACTTTTTAATACTAAAAGAATTGTCTTATATGATACCATGATTAAGAATTTCACCTATGAAGAAATAAAATTTGTAATGGGGCATGAAATGGGGCATTATGTAATGAACCATCTCTGGAAAGGGCTGAGCCTGGTAATCATTTTTATCATGTTTTCCTTTTGGCTGACAGACAAAACTATTCATAAAATAATCCATAAGTTCAAAAACAGACTTAAATTTGAAAAGCTGGCAGATATAGCCTCACTTCCGCTGATTATGATTTATCTTTCACTAATTTCATTTCTGTTCAACCCAATAAGTAACGGTTTCAGCCGTTACCTGGAGCATCGGGCTGATATTTACGGCATGGAAAATACTGAGGTATCGGGAGAATCTGCTGCCATAGCTTTTGATAAGCTCTCGGTATATAACCTCTCTGACCCGGATCCCCACCCTTTTATTGAGTTTTGGTTTTATGGCCATCCGTCTTTAAAAAAGAGAATGGAATTTGTAAGAGGATATCAGAGACAATAAAAAAATTGCACTTCTTTATTTAACATTCTAACTTAACTGAATGAAAGAAGAGCAGATGATAGATTCTGAAATATTCAAGGCTTATGATATCCGTGGAATATACCCCGGACAGATTGACAGAGATGCCGCCTACAAGATAGGGTTGGCCTTGGCAAATCAATTAAAACCCAAGTCTATTGCTATTGGAAGAGATATGCGTATTTCTTCCGATGAACTTTTTGACGGCCTATCCCACGGTATTAATGATATGGGCGTGGATGTTATTGATCTTGGTCTCTGCTCTACCGATGGTCTTTATTTTGCCGTTGGAAAATATGATTACCATGGCGGAGTCATGATTACGGCAAGTCACAATCCAAAAGAATATAACGGACTTAAAATATGCAGGGAAAAAGCACTCCCTTTATCATTTCAAGATGGTCTTTGTCGGTTACGTGATTCAATTAACAATAACAGCCTTCCACCTTTTTCACCCTCAAGAGGAATAATTGCCAGAAAAGATATATCAAAAGATTACGCCGAGCACTGTCTCTCATTTATTGATATTTCAAAAATCAAGCCTTTCAAAATTGTAATTGATGCCGGCAACGGAATGGCCGGTTTGACCCTTCCACCGGTTTTGGAAAGACTTCCGGTTGAAACCACCAAATTATTTTTTGAACTGGATGGCACTTTCCCAAATCACCCGGCATCGCCAATTGAAGTAGAAAACCTGAAAGATTTGCAGAACAAAATAGCAGAAACAAAAGCAGATTTTGGGGTGGCTTTTGACGGCGATGCTGACCGTATGTTTCTGGTTGACAAAAATGGTAAACCGGTGGGAGGGGACATGGTAACGGCTCTGGTCGCAAAATCCTTCTTAGCAAGAAATTCTGACGAAACAATTCTTTATAATATTATTTGTTCCAATGCTGTTAAGGAGCTTGTAGAAAAACTCGGAGGCAGAGCACTGGTCACAGAAGTTGGTCATGCCTTAATAAAGCCAAAAATGAAAGAGCATAATGCTATTTTTGGGGGAGAGCATTCCGGACATTTTTATTTCAGGGATAACTGGTTTGCAGATTCCGGAATGATTGCGTTTTTGGTGTGTCTGGAGCTTCTTTCAATTGAAGATAGAGATCTGCATGAAATGATAGGGGATATTGATCCATATTTCCGCTCCGGTGAAATAAACAGCAAGGTTGAGTTAATTGAACAAAAAATCAAAGAAATCTCTGAAAAATATTCTGATTGCAAACAGGACCGGCTTGATGGGTTAACAATAAGATTCCCTGAATATTGGTTTAATCTCCGGGCCTCAAATACAGAGCCTCTTTTGCGCTTGAATGTGGAAGCAAACAGTCAGGAAATATTGGATAAAAAAGTTGAAGAACTCCTGAATATTATAAATAATAAGAAACTGACAAATGAATAAAAGTGAAAAGAAAATACTTGTTGTAGATGATGATTTAAATCTCCTTGAACTGCTTGTTGACACTCTCAAAACTTTTGAATACAGCGTTGCCGGAGTGGATAATGGTTCAGAAGCACTCAAGATTTTAAAAAGTGAACATTTTGATCTGGTTATTTCCGATATCAAGATGCCTGAGATGGACGGATTTGCTCTGCTTAAGGAAATTCGCAAAAACTTTCCGTCTCTGCCATTTTTCTTTATTACCGGAGTAGATTCGCCAGAGATCATAGCAAAAGCAACCGTCAACGGAATTCTGACAAAGCCGTTTAGAATTTCTCATATTGAGCAGTTGATTGAAGAGACGTTTTCTGGAAAGTCTGATAAGCTAAAAAGAACTATCCGCAATCTGCTGGTTGTTGATGATGACGAGACATATCTGGATTTAATGCTTGAGACATTTGCCCGTCATAATTATACCACTTTCTCTGCTTCAGATGCAAAAGAAGCGATTGAGCATCTCTCTTTGGAAAAAATTGATGCTGTTGTTACAGATATAAAGATGCCTGAAATGGATGGGTTCCAGTTGACCCGTATGGTTAAGGAAGCACATCCGGAAATACCGGTTTTTTTGGTAACCGCCTTTGCCAATGCCTCTGATTTTGAAAATCAGATTAAGAATTCCTCAGCTAACGGTTTTTTTGAAAAGTCAAATGAGATCGAAAATCTTGTTTCTCTTATTGAGTCTCTGCCAGACTAATTTATCTCCCCTAATAATTTCAACCCAAATTTTAGTATATAAAAAGCCCCTGTTATTTCTAACGGGGGCTTTTGATATGTTAAACATCAGCTTTCTAAAAGAAACTTATGTTCATAAAAAGAGT
>JACZYS010000118.1:0-2966 GCA_022570975.1 Candidatus Zixiibacteriota bacterium
GATGAATACCTTTATGAAGCGCTTGGAAGCCTTATGAATTCCACCAACTGTTCTGACCTGTCAGGAAGTGATATGCTCTTTTATATCTTTTCAAGAGTACCGGAAGAGATTCCTGATTTACAGAACACCCATTTTGTCACCTCCCACGGAAAAGTAAAAAGAAATTATGTCATCAAATTTTCAGACTGTGAGTTGTCTTTAAATTTGAAGTACAAGTTCATCTCAAACAGATGGAGATTTGCTCATTTTAATATTTCAACCGGGAAAGGTTTCCGCTTAAAAGCAGAATTGAGAAGAAACAAACATAAATTTCACACCAATGTCAGCAGCCTCAAATTTCAGGTAGATATACCATCTTCGGCCCTCAGAATAACCCCCTAAATCCTTGTTTTATACGGTTTTAGGCAGTGGGTCAGTTTGAAATAATTCTGTATTGACAATTTAATCAAATCTGTTAGTTTGACTGTATGCTTAAGCGCTCAAGTAAAAAGAAAAAGAAAACAGACATCAACGAGCTGGCGAGTCAGATTGTCTCTGAAACCACAGAAGATACGACCGTCAACAATTGGGACAATGAAGGCGGAGCAATACCAGAATCCGATGGCAAGAATCCGGCGGCAGTCGCACTCGGTAGACTGGGTGGACTCAAAGGCGGTAAAGCCAGAGCTAAGAATATGACTAAGAAAGAACGGTCAGAATCAGCCAGAAAAGCGGCGTTGGCGAGGTGGAAGAAGAAAAATCCTGAGAGCTAATTGGAAGCCTTTGCTGACTGGGCTTCTTTTTTGGACTTTTTACTTTCTTTTTTCTGCCCCTCGACTTCCTTACTTTCTTTCTTCAAGACTCTTCTCAAGGGCAATATAAGTCCAGATAGGCCTGTTCGAGTAGTCAATGAATGTGTTAGTTCTCTAAAATAAGGATAGCTTTGCAAGGGCAAAGTATAGCTTTTGAAAATCTCAAAAAACTCTTCTGATAAAGCTCCTTCAATAGAATAATTGAGCACATATTCAGCATCCAATTCAAAAATATTCTCTTCATCTGAATATGCCTTAATTATATACTTAACGTTTATACTAACCAGTTCTTCTACAATGCTTACTTGTCCAACGGTTTCAGTAAAGTTATATGTTGCCTGTCCATCAGTCTTGCGTGACGGACATTCATAATTGACTTGCTTCAAATAACAATCAAGTAATTCTATCTTCTTAAGAAGGTTAGCATATTCTAAAGGATTTATTTGTTTTACTGCTTCTTTTAGTTTCATTTATGCTGCTTCCGAATCGTTTGATGGTTCTTCTAAGCCATAGTTAGTGTCTTCAAATGCCTTAACCTTCGGCTGAATTTGTAGTTCGCTCATTTTGTAATTATTGGGCTGGATATTCAATCCGCAGAATTTACTAATAATATCTACTCCTGTTATGTATTCTATCAATATTCCGTTAACACACGAATTCAAACTCTGACTTGTAGACTTGGATAAGTCAATTAACTTAGAGTGAATACGTGGGCTAATTCTTAATAAGAATTTGCCACTTGGCAACGTATTGTCTTCTCTTGTCGGCTCAGGGATATTTCTATTTTCTTCAAAATAGACCTCTATCATTTCGTTCTTAGTTTCTTCAAAGGATTGGAGTGCCTCTTGCTTGGTGTCACCAGTGCCATAAAAAACGCTTGAATTAAGGTCTCGTGAAAATGCATTGTAGACTACATCACCATCAGCTTCTAATCGACGTACTGTGACATCGTAATCGAGGTTTAGATAATAATTAATGTCTTTCATCGCCACATAAACCTTCCTTTCTCATATACTCAATAATTGTCTTCAAATCTTTATATAAGTAATTTCTAAAGTTTGCTCTTCGAATTTGCTCCTTGCCTTTATGCAATACGTGAGTCATGAAACAACTATCATCGTTCCATTCTAAAAAGGCTGCATGCTCAAATCTCACTTTTGAGCCACGAGGATTTTTCAAACGTTTTACGCCAAGCTCTTTTTCCATCCATTTCTGAATCGGCTTTAAGTCGTACTCGCTCGACTCATTGTTCTTGAATTTCTCAAGATCACTATTAAGCTCCTCATATGACTTCACGCATTATACTCTTTCTATGTCGACAGAATCTAAAAAATATTTGCATAATAGTACTAAATATAGTATCATTAATAGTCTTGTCAACACAATTATGGCAAGATATCTATGAAAATTGGAGGAAAGTGACAAAAAACGCTTGGCAAGGCCTGAGCGGTCAAGCATATTAGGTCACTATGAATAAGCTAATTAGAGAAAAAATGACACAAGTAATAGGCGCTCTTATTGAGCATAACTTAATTCCGCCGCCAGAATAACCCCCTAAATCCTGTTTTATACGCAATTGACTTATTTGCGTCAATCCCCCATATTTCTTAGTTATAACATATTTGGAGCAGATTTTTGAGTTTATGAATATATGAGTTTAGATAGAAGAACATTTCAGGTTTTACAGATTTTCTGGAAGCAGCTGCTTACCGCCTCGCTCTCGGCGGCGATGTATGCAATAATGTCAGGAATGGTGATTTGGATGGCCGGACCGCTTTTGATGACCCTTTTTGAGGTGGATCCGTCACCGGCTATGCCTCAAGTCTCAATAGAAAATCTCAGCCTCCCCAAGGGAGAAAATACGGAAGCTGTCAAAGAGATTGCCGGCAGTGCCAATGAAATTAAAATCTGGCTGAAAGAAAAAGTCAACTCGCTGGTTGAAGCCGACAGCCGGGAAGGGATGCTTTTTAATTTTTGCTGGGTAATTATTATTGTTGTTTTGGCCAAAAATTTCTTTCTCTACATTCGGGGTTTTTTTATGGCTTTCGTTCAGCAATCTGTGATCAGGCGATTCAGGGATTTGATTTTCAAAAAATATCAAAAACTCTCGCTTGATTATTTCAGCCGCCGGAGGACCGGGCAGGTTATCAGCCGGATTACCAATGACGTTATTGT
>JACZYS010000118.1:2976-8040 GCA_022570975.1 Candidatus Zixiibacteriota bacterium
ACGAGTCCATTGATATCGGCTTCAATCATCTGGTAACAGACACAATTATGGTTCTGCTGCTGTCATCATTTTTGTTAATCATCAGTTGGAAACTGACTCTCTCGGCCATGATTGTCCTGCCTATTGTCTTTGGATTTATCTATTTTATCGGAAAGAAGCTGAGAAAATATTCGAAACGGTCACAACAGCGGATGGAAGATGTCAACTCCGTCCTGGAAGAATCAATCAGCAATATCAGAATTGTTAAAGCCTTTTCGATGGAAAATTTTGAAATAAACAAATTTCTTGATGCTACGAAAAGATATTACAACTCCCTTTTGAGAATGACCAGAATAAGGCATCTGGCCTCGCCCATAAACGACACCCTGGCAACAATTGCCGGAGTAATAATACTCTATTTTGCCGGAAAAAATATAATTGGCGGTTCCGGAGAGCTTGACGCCGGAGATTTTCTTACTTTTGTGCTGGCCATGTTTTCATTAATCAAACCGGTCAAATCACTCAGCCAGATTCATATCAAAATACAGGAAGGAATGGCTGCCGCCGAACGGATTTTTGAAGTGATTGACACCGAAGAAAAAATAATAGATTCGCCTGATGCCTTACAGATAGCAAATTTTGAAAATAAAATTGAATACATAAATATCTCTTTCAGTTACAATATCAATGAACCGGTTTTGAAAAATATAAGTTTTGAAATTAATAAAGGAGAGGTGCTGGCCATTGTTGGCCCTTCCGGCGGAGGCAAATCAACCCTGCTTGACCTCTTTCCCCGTTTTTATACGCCGACAGGCGGAAGCATTCTGCTGGACGGCAATGACATTTCTGGTATAAAACTATCGTCGTTGAGAGGGCTGATGGGGATTGTCACTCAGGAGACACTCTTATTCAATGACACCATAAAAAATAATATTGCTTATGGAATGGATGATATTGAAGAGAACAAAATAATCGAAGCTGCCGAGATGGCCAACGCACATAAGTTTATTTCTGAATTTGAAAATGGTTACAAAACTCCGGTCGGCAACCGGGGGGTGATGCTCTCCGGCGGGCAGAGACAGAGAATTGCAATTGCCCGGGCACTGCTAAAGAATCCGCAAATTTTACTTTTTGATGAGGCCACCTCGGCTCTGGATACGGAGTCAGAGCAGTTGGTGCAGGAAGCGATTAACCGTCTGATGAAAAACAGAACCTCGCTGGTTATTGCTCACCGTCTCTCAACCATAAAAAAGGCCGACCGTATTTTGGTGATAGATAAGGGAGCAATTGTTGAATCGGGTAGTCATGACCAGTTAGTCAATAACGGCAGCCTGTACAACAAACTTTATCGGATGCAGTTTCAGGATAGCTGATGAATATTTTATTTATTGATTCAATAGAAAAAAATATATATGGAGGAATGGAAGAGTGGATCCGTCTGGTAGCCAATGGTCTTACCAGGATGGGACACTCGGTTACAATCTGCACCAGAAAAGATTCTGAGTTCATAAAAAGACTCGAAGATAAGTTAACAAAGGTGAATCTGCTGCCGCTTGAAATATCGGGAGACTTTAACCCTTCGACTATCAAACAAATTAGAAACTATATACTCAAGAAGGAAATTGATATTGTCGTGGCCAATTTTAATAAAGACTTAAGACTGGGCGGACTGGCAGCAAAATTGGGCACCCGGGCAAAAGTAATCTGGTCACTCGGCATTAATCTGACCTCGGAGAGGTTGATTCACAAACTTCTTACTCCAAGTCTCTTTGACGGCATAATAGTTCCCTCGCTGTCGTTGAAAAATCAGATAGTTGCATCCGGATATATTAAAGCTGAAATGGTTGAAATTATTCCAATCGGCATTTCAGAAACAGAGAATAGGCCTGGCAAGAAAATTGCAAGAGAACAGTTGCAAGAAAAATACAAACTTTCTGAGGATTCTCTTATAGCCGTGGTTTCCGGCAGGTTTGTTGAGCAGAAAGGGCAAAAGTATCTTGTTGAGGCGGCAAGTGAGATTGTAAAAGAGTTCCCACTGTTGAAAATTCTCTTACTGGGGGACGGCCCTCTGAGGCAAGAATTAGAGGCGCAAATAAACGAGCTAAACCTGAATGACAGTTTCATTTTCTGTGGGATGCTGAAAGATTTATCTCTGGAACTTGAAGGTGCTGACCTGATGATACATCCCTCAGTTGAAGAGCCGTTTGGAATTGCAATCTTAGAAGGAATGAGAGCCGGGCTTCCGGTAGTTGCTTCAAGCGTCGGGGGGATTCCTGAAGTTGTAAAAGAGAACGAGACCGCTCTGCTGTTTGAACCTGAAAATGTTACTAATATGATTGAAGAAATATCAAAGATGCTCAGTTCTGAGTCGCTTCGACTGCAGTTTGGAGAGGCCGGATATAAACGTTGGCAGGAGAATTTCAAATATTCACAGATGATTGACGCTGTCGATTCTTATTTTCTTTCAACTTTAAACCGGGAGAAAGTTAATGGATAGACTTAAACCGGTTGAGCATAAAATAAAGGCGCTCTTTTTTGCTCTTTTCAGATTCTTTCTCAGGAAACCATCAGGAAGTTTCAAACCCCTTGATGTTTCCAAAATCAAGAAAATCCTCTTTTTGAGACCTGAAAAAATTGGTGACATGGCTATTTCTTTTCCGGTCTTTGACGGACTGAAAGAGACGTTTCCGCATCTAGAAATATCAATTCTGGCCTCACCCAAAAATATATCGCTGATTAAAAATGATTCCCGCTTTTCAAAGATTTTTCTCTATACCAAGAATGCGATTAAAGATGTTGATATGATTATTTCTATCCGCAAAGAAAATTATGATGCCGTCGTGGATATGATTTGCGATGACTCGGTGACGACTCTGTTTTTGGCCCATTTCTGTGCTCAGGGAAAACCCATAATCGGAATTGGAAAAAGTAAACATGCTATCTACTACGATTTTAATTATGACCACCGGATGGGCAACACCGGACATATTATTGATAACACTTTAAAACTTCTGGAAGCATTCAGGATTAATCCTGCCGAAATATCCTGCTACGCCGCTCCTCAATTGGATGATGAATCAAAAGAATCGGCCTCACGTTTTATGGCTGGGCTGAAAGAAAAACATTCATCGTCAAAAATTATTGGGTATAATCTTTCCGCCGGCTCTCCGACAAGAATCTGGAATCAGGAAAAATCAATTGAGTTAATTGATCAACTGCTCAATTCAGACAGCAATCTGCAAATTTTATTATTCACAATTCCCAAAGAAAGAGAACGGGCTGAAAAAATTAAACAAAACTTTGACCGGAGAGTTTCTCTCATTCCAAATAATCTCAATTTGATTAATGTATCGGCAATTATAAAAGAACTCGATCTGCTTATCACTCCAGATACCTCGCTGGTTCATATAGCACGTTCTTTTAAGGTAAGCGTGATTGGACTATACAGCCGGTTTATGAAAAACTTTTTGCTCTGGAAACCGTTTGGGCAGGAGCATGGGGCGGTTGTCTCCAACAGCAATGACAATATCCATGACATTACTGCTAATGACGTTTTCAAGGAATATCTAAAAATGACTCAGGCACCTCAAAAAGAGGAAATAAGATGAGTCTTTCAGTTGTAATTATTACCAAAAACGAGGAAAAGAACCTGACTCGTTGTCTGGAATCGGTGAAATGGGCTGATGAAATTATAGTTGTCGATAGCAAGTCCACTGATTTAACAATTGAGATTGCCCAAAAATATAAAACAGAGATTCTTATTATTGACTGGACTGGTTTTGGACCGGCCAAAAACGAAGGGGTTGCACAGGCTACATCTGAGTGGATTCTTTCTATTGACGCTGACGAAGTTGTTACGCCGCTCTTAAAAGAGGAAATACTTGACATTGCAAAAAATTCTCAGCAGTGTAACGGCTTTTATATCAACAGAAAAACAAATTTTCTGGGCAAATGGATTCAATATTCTGGTTGGTATCCTGATTATGTTTTGAGGCTCTTTAGAAAAGATGAGGGGAAGTTTGATAATGCCAGAGTCCATGAAAAACTGATTGTCAATGGTAAAACAGAAAGACTCAATAACGACTTGCTCCATTACAGCTATCCCAATCTCAAACATTACTTCGAAAAGGCAAATCTATACACAACCTTAGGAGCAAGGGATTCATTTGAAAAAGGTAAGAAAGTAAGCCTCTCAGATATTACCGTCAGACCATTTGCTTCATTTATAAAACATTATATTATTAAACAAGGATACAGAGACGGCATAGAAGGATTATTTATTTCAGCATTTTCCGCCTTGTCAGTCATGGTGAAATATGCAAAGCTAAGAGAATTATATAAGAATAAAGACAGAGAGAATTATGAGTAAGAAAATTGAAATCAATGACGGCGACAATATCTTAATAAGCAGGACCGACAGATTGGGTGATTTGGTTTTATCCCTGCCCTTCGTGGAAACATTAAAATTGAGATACCCAAATTGCCGGGTGGATGTTTTGACCTCGCTTTATGCCTCGCCTATTCTTGAAAATAACAACAGCATTGACAGAATTGTCAGAGTCCAGAACGACCAGCTCATCAAAGATATGCTCTATAAGAAAGATCTGCTTCACAAAATAAAACTGGGCAATTACAAAATTGTTGTGGCTCTTTATCCTGAGAGACAGGTATCAAGATTGTTCCACAAAGCCGGCATACCCAACCGGTTGGGAACAGGGCGAAGATTTCATTCCGTGTTTTACAACAACCATATTTTCCATAGCAGAAAAGATAATATTAAACATGAAAGTGAATACAATCTTGATTTTCTGGAATTTTTTAAGGACGGAGAGGTTGTAACTACCCCCAGAGTTTATCCGTCTGAAAAAGAGATAAGAAACGCCCGAAGGATTTTGAAAGAAGTTGGAGTTAAAGAGAACTTTGTCATTATCCATCCCGGTTCCGGCGGCTCTGCGGAAAGATGGCCGCTTAAGAAATTTATAAAATTATATAATATTTTGGATAGCAAAGGTTTGACGGTGGTCATTTCAGGTTCTGAGCAAGAGGGTAAAGTAATTCAGACGCAGGCTTCACAATTGGGGATAG
>JACZYS010000119.1 GCA_022570975.1 Candidatus Zixiibacteriota bacterium
ACAGATTGAAAAATATTGTAATACAATGCAGTCACAAATTGACCGGATGCTTGATATGACAACAGATGTTATTGAATTTTCAAGCGGCAAATCAAAACTGGAAAAAGAAGTAGTTGACCTCAAAACTTTCATGCTGGAGATATTGAAATTCCACGTTGACGCTTTTGAAAATAAAAAACTGGAAATTGAAATTAAGGGCGAGCAACAAGTTTCCATATCTATTGACCCCAATAAATTCAGAAGAATAATTGACAACATTTTGAATAACGCCAGGGAAGCTCTTTCTTCTGGAGATAAAGTTGAGATTGATTGGAAAATTAAAGATTCTGAACTGTCTATTACAATTACAGATAACGGACCGGGAATTCCCTCCAATATTTTAAACAACCTCTTTGATCCGTTCATAACCAGCGGAAAAGAAGGTGGAACAGGGCTGGGACTGGCTATTACCAAAAAAATTGCCAACGACCATGGGGCACAAATAGAAGTTTCTTCGGCAGAAAATGTAGGAACAGTTTTTGAGATACTCATTCCGTCACAGTCCGTTAAAAAAATTAAAGATGCCAATTTTGTAATATAAATTTTGTGAGGCTGAAAATGAAGAATTTGATATTTATTTTAATAACATTGCTATTTTTGCAGACAACAACTGCAAATGCAAGAACAAGTGTAAGCGGGCTGCTTGATATTGTATTCAAAAATGCCGAAGAAAGAGATTTGACCAACAGAACATTTAGAAGTTTTTCGACTTTTCATACTTCGCGGACAAGGCTCTTTTTTGACTCTAAGATAAATGACAAGACTTCGGTCTTTGCTCAAGTATTAATAGATAATTATGATTTCCAGCTCTTTGCTGCATACGTCAAATTTACAAATCTTAAAGGGAAGAGCCTTAACATAAAGCTTGGATTAATTCCCAATACTGTTGGTTCATTTAGCCCGCGAACTTATAGTAACAAAAACCCTTTAATAGGAGTGCCTTTGTTATACAATGTTCGCACAAGCTTTAGCCCTATGTCCGGAGATGTGATAAGAAACGAAGATGATTTTTTGGACAGCTTTGACGGACGCGCTACAAAAGGGTTTCCTGTTCTTTATGACGCCTGCTGGAACAGCGGCGTGGACTTTTATGGATATTACAAAAACTGGGATTATTCCTTTGCCTTGATCGCCGGGTCAATGACAAAACCTTTGCAGCAACAGGAAAAAAATCTTCCTCAGGCAACGACTCATTTAACTTATCATTTCTCCCCCGGCTTCTCAATTGGTGGATCTGGTTACTATGGGACATATTTATTTGAAGGTCTTTTTAGAGACACTCTGCCGATTGGGAAAAAAGAGAATGATTATCTCTCCGGAGGTGCGGGATATGATTTATATTATTCCAAGAAACATTTTGAAGTTTATTCCGAGGCGATTTATAGTTTCTGGGAATATCCTTATCTGACTAAAAAACTTACAGCTGTTACCGGTTATATTGAATTCAAATATAAGTTTTATCCGGCCTGGTATTCTGCTTTCCGACTGGGGATGTATGAGCCGGGAACGCTCAGCAGGTCAACCGGCGAAAGAGTGAAATGGGATTACCCGGTAACCAGATATGAATTTGGGCTGGGTTTTAAGCCGGATAGAATGATATTGATAAAATTGGTCGCTCAGATCAATAAATTTGAGCAGAAATCAGAATTTGACACTGAACACTATGCAATTCAGACTTCGATAATGTTTTAGACTCATTTCAATTAGCTTCTGGCAAATCGTTTTAAAACTTTTATTATTTTTCTAATATCATTTTCATTATTGAAGAGATGGATGGAAACACGTATGGAGCCTTCTCTTCTGACCAGGGTGATGCCGTTTTTTAATATGTAGCGATGAAGTTCCGGCAGTTTTTCGGAAGTGAAAGTGAAAATAGATGAGCGGTGTTTTTTATCCATCCGAGATGTTATCTTATAATGGTTGCTTGATTTGATATAATCAGCCAGAATATCTATCAAGCGATAATTATGTTTCTGGATGTTTTTGATTCCTAAATCTTTAATGATTAAAAAAGATTCTTTCATGGCCAGAATATTCAAGACGGCATAGTATCCCATTTCAAATTTTTGCGCCGAATCAAAATAAGGCTTATCATATTTAAACAAGTCAGTGAATTCTGTTTTCCAGTCAGTCCCCAGCCAGCTCATAAACGGTGGCTCAATAAGTTTCTGAATTTTTTCCGGCAGATAAAAGAACCCGCATCCCTGTGGAGACAGCATCCACTTCTGGCAACCGGAGCTGAAAATATCTACATTTATCTTTTTCAAATTTAACGGCTCCACTCCCATTCCTTGAATGCCATCGACAACAAAAAAGAGGTCATGATTCCTGCATATTTTTGAAATTTCCTCTAAATCATTTTTGTAACCGTCAAAAAACTGAACATAAGAAAGAGCCAGCACCCTGCTTTTTTTTGTAATTGCTTTTTTGAAATTATTTATATCAAAGCATCTGTTTACGCTCTTTATTCTTTTTATTTTCAAGCCTCTTTTTTCAGCGGCCGCTTTCCACGTGTAGGCTAAAGCGGGGAATTCCGTATCAGAGAGTAGAATTTCATCCCCTTTTTTAAACGGCAAGCCAAAGGCGGCAATGTTTAATCCAAAAGTGGTGTTGAGCCCGATACCAATTTCATTTTTCTTAACGCCCAAAAGGGAAGCGTAGCCTTTTCTCAAAAATTCTAAGTCGGCAAAAGAGTCATGGGAATCATCCCGCACTGCATTTAATCTCAGTTGTAAATTTCTATTTACGGCATCTGCAAGAGGTTTTGAAAATGGGCCGTATGATGCGGAATTGAAATAAATTCTGTTCTTGGTGTGAGGAAAAAGTTTTCTGGCTCTCTCAAATTTGGTTATAAGTTTCAAGCCGCTGCTTTTCTTACTCATAAAGTGTAAAGATATCCTATAATT
Organism: Candidatus Zixiibacteriota bacterium; assembly: GCA_022570975.1. Taxonomy (GTDB): domain Bacteria; phylum Zixibacteria; class MSB-5A5; order GN15; family FEB-12; genus JACZYS01. The sequence continues at coordinate 2,946 of JACZYS010000119.1, forward strand.
GCCAGACTTCCGCCAAATTTAATCATGTAACTTAAAAGCAAATATAAAAGATAGTGCATAGGAAATTTTATTCTCACTATCAGACTCATAACCAGGGGAAGAGCACCCATAATTAGTCCGGTCAAAACTATTATTGCTGCTGCTCTCAAACCTGATAAGGGGAAAATAACGTAGAAAAATGAATAGGAAAGTGAAGGTATAACAACAAAAAAAAGGAATTCCATTAAGTAGTTAGTTACAAACCAGGCAACATCCATTTTTTCAATCATCTGCTCCGGAATCTTTTTTGATAACTCAAACCGTTTATCTTTACCAAAAAAGAGCTTCTCTATTTTCTGAAGCAGTAAACTAACCAAAAGAAGAAATGCTCCAGATACAAGCAGACAGTAGATAACAAGTTTTGTAGATACCATTAAAGCCAGCCTCTTTCAATATACCATTGATAGGTTTCCTTTGTACCCCGGGAAAAATCAATTTTGGACTCATAGCCAAAATCACGTTTTGCTTTTGAACAGTCAACAACCCAGCTTGATAAAAGTTCTTTTGCTTTTTCTCTGTTTAACATTGGACTTAGGCCAACAAGTTTTCCGGCATATTCTGAAATAGTTGCCATTAACCTAAACAGACCGGACGGCAGATAGAGCGGCATCCCACTTCTTCCAGATGATTTTTCAATAATTTTAATTAGTTCTTTCATAGAGTATGGTTTATTTTCTGAGATGAAATAAATTTCGCCGTTTTTGCCGCCGCCTAAAGCTAAAAAGATCCCGCGACATAAATCATCTACATGAACCAACTGAATTTGCCGGCTAGTATCTCCAAAGAGAGGTTTAAGTCTCATATAAACTGCTTTAAAAAAAGAAAACATCTCTTTGTCTGCCGGTCCGTAAACTCCGGGCGGTCTGATGGAAACGACCGGGAAAAATTCTTTATAAGAAAGGGCAATTTTTTCTCCAGCTAATTTTGATTTACCATAGGCGGTAATTGGATTTGAGGTATCTGATTCTTTTACCGGATGACCGTTCAGGCTCGGCCCCGACGCCGCCATAGACGAGATGTAAATGATTTTTTTTAGATTGGGGGAATAATTTTTCACTGCTTCAAACAGATTTTTTGTTCCCTGTTCGTTCACTTCAAAAAATTCTTTGATTGACTTTGCTTTAACCAGACCCGCGTTATGAATTATAAAGTCAACATCTTTAACCATTTCGCTTAAAGTTTCAGGCTTTTTGATATCCCCGATACGAAATTTTATATCAAGCCTCTCAAGCAGAGACAAGTCTGCACTCTTGCGAACCCCGGCTATGACTTTATATTTTTCATGGACAAACTTTTTGCAGAGTCTTGAACCCAAGAATCCATTGGCCCCGGTGATTAAGATTGAGGGTCTACCGTTTTGCATGAAATGAATTTATAAAATTGGATGAGCAATAACAAGCGGTAGTATTTTTTGCAATTGCCCTAAAAAACTTCGGTGGTAAATGTAAATACTTCAGCCAGCTTGTCTTTGTAACCATTTTTGGGAAGACCTGCTTTAAGACAACAGTTTTCGAGCAACTCAATTGGTCCCCAGTTGTTTCTCTCTGCAATTTGTGGAAGAATTAAAGCGGAGTTCATATCAAGTTTTATCATTACTCCGTTTATTCCAATTTTCAGCCTGGAAAAGTTTCTCTCTCTTTTAAGATTTGACAGAATTGATATCTCCAGTTCAAACATATCCTTTTCTTCACTGGTTAGTGCTTCAACTCTGGGGTCATCAAAGGCAGCAGCCGTTGCCATTTCACATACAGATTGATACAAAGGCAGGTCTGTTCGCAACCTCCCCATCTCCCCTTTTTCTTTACCATCAACTCTTATAGTGACAAACAGACTTCTCTTGCCAAGCAGGGAAGCTTTTTCCGTAGGAGAAAAATCTTTGTTATCAAGTTTGGCAATAATGGCCTCTTTTGCCTGGGCTTTAAGATATTCTTTGTCCTCTTCTGTGAGTTTTTTTTCTTCTTCTTTACTGAGAACAACCGAGCCTATTTTGTTTTTTATTTTGGAAAAATCTTTTTCCGAAACAAAAGCAGCAGTCAGGTATCCCACAACGTCGTCAAAGTTCCCGGTGCTTTCTGCCGAAGTTGTATATTCAATTTTTTGAAACTTGTTTGTCAAATCCAGCTTACTTGCTATCAAAGCCGCGGCCAATACCGCTCCTCCGGCAGAATCAATCTTTCCGGAATCAATATGACTTAAAAGCTCGGAAGGATCAGATTTTTCAAGTGAACTCATTAAAAGTGAATCCATCTTCCTGATTTCTGTTTCAGAATGAAACTGTGACAGACTTGTGGAAACAACTGTCAGAATATTATAATCTGACAAGGATGAGAGGACGTTACCCAGAGAACTGATAGAGTCTTCTTCCTGATCACCCATGACAATAGGCACCATTTTAAACTTACCGAATATCATCTGTAAGAACGGAAGTTGTATTTCAATCCCATGCTCTCCTCTCGTTTTTCCGGTGGCATGACCTACATTTGATTTATAGACAAGGGGGTGAATATCAGATAGTTTTTCTGCCAGCTCTTTGTCTATTTCAACAATCCCAAGGGGCGTTTCATAACTATCACCGTCATATATTGATGATCCTTTAAAAAACAGATTATTGGAAGATGAGAGAATAACGACTGTATCATATGTTTCACCTTGCAACGCCTTAAAGCCGGCGGCTGCGGTCTGACCTGAATATAAATAAGCTGCTTGTGGTACTATTAAGGTCGCTATTTTGCCGGGAAGAAATTTTTTCTCAGTTTCAGAAAAAAACCGAGCCAGCATTCCGCTTAATTCCGCAGGGTTTTTGGGATAAAATTCACCTGCTGCCGAAGTCGCTCTGATTGTGCTGCTCTTTAGTTCCAAATTATCATTATTTTCGTTATTCATAAGATAGCTATAGTACCGATTTATCAGATGAATGTCAAATCCCTGTACAATTATTGCACAATCTGCCGATAAACTAACAACAATATCTATCTCAGCTATTGAGGATTTTGCTGTCAGCTGAAGATGGATTATAGAGCGAGGAATCTTATTGAAAACTGCCAGATACAATAATCTGTTTGAGTATGGATCTGGGTCCAGTAAGAAAGTGGAAATATCTGGCCGTGTACTTATGGGAGTGAAGTAATGTCGAAGAAAAATATATTGCAATTTCGCCGTCCAGAGGAAGGACCGTCAATTACCGAAGACTTGACAAACAGGAGATTATTTCGATTGGAGAAGACGCAAGAGAAACCAGGGGACTCTGACCAGAAGTCTATGACTGGCAGCACTCTACTAAATTCTGATCCCAAGTTGCTTGAGGAATTAATAAGGTGGCGAGCAGCCGAGAATCGACGAGTTGAAAAACAGATCCAGCTCAACTTAAAACACATGGTTTATCCGATTATCGACACCCTCCGAGAACACATTTCACCTTCGAAGAGAAATCTTATATATTTGCTTGAGAGTTGCTTAAGAGATATTCTGTCTCCAATGATTCTTGTTTTGGAATCCAAGTTCCATACCCTGTCTCCTACCGAGGTCGAAATATGCAGTATGATCAGCAAAGGCTATTCAACCAAGCACATTGCCTCTCTAAAGAATATCTCAGGATTGACCATTAATGATCACCGGAAAAGCATTCGTAAGAAGCTTGGGCTCACTAATACTAAGAAAAATCTGGTATCGTACCTTAAATCAATAGAGCGAGCTCACTCCGAATAGTACGGAACCAAGTCATGTTTCAAATCCTAACAATGGGGATATACCATCCCCAACCCCTCCCCAGTATTCCCTCATAGCAAGATGACTCTGATTGTCGAATATACAAGATATGAAGAAATAAAAACAAGAACAATACATCCAAAATCAAGAAAGAAAAGGGGAGTATTTGTGAGAATTAGAATTGTCACAATCTGGTTCATGGTGATGTCCATGTTACTGGGAAGTTCAACCGTCGGCCAAGACTTCTCAGCACTGTTGAACGCTGTAGATCGTATTGAGATTAATCTAAAACTACTCATCAAAGAAAAGAAACAGCAGAGAACTGAAGAAATTGACCACCTGAAGGCTATGATGAAAGAAATGAACAGGTCGCTGCAATCGGGAGGTCAAGTTGATTTATCAAGTATCGAGTCACAGATATCCGAGTTGGGGCTGTTAATAAAAGAGTTTGGGGAAACTAAAGATCAGACACATTCTTACGATCAGCTGATGGTCGACATTATAAATGAGATAGCAGCCCTCAGAGCAGACGTTTCCAGCATAAAGACCACACAGGGAGCAACTCCCCCACAATTGGTTTCAATCACGCCAAACAGCTTCACTTTGCCACAGGCATCTGGTTTGCCCAATCACAAAACCAAGATAACGCCTTTGGATGGACGATCAAGGCTGGAAGAAAACGGTGTATCATTTGAAATGGTTTACACTGGGGAACTGTTTTCAAATACATCGGGTGGTTTGTCACAACGCTCTGTTTACCTTGAAAACGGAGATGTGGTACTTTCTATAGATGCTGAAAAAATTATGGATTGGAAAGGCGCATCATTTTCTTTCTACTTGTTGGGTGACCGGGGAGGAAGTGTTTCCGACCTTGTTGGTGATATGCAAGGTGCCAGTAATATTGAATCTGACGACAGTTGGAAACTATACGAAGCCTGGTATCAGCAAAATTTTGCGCAGGACAGATTGTCTTTCCTAATTGGTCTTTATGATCTCAATTCTGAATTTGATGTTATTGAAACCTCAGGATTGTTTCTTAACAGTTCCTTTGGGATCGGTCCGGATTATTCCCAGTCGGGACAAAATGGACCATCAATCTTTCCGACAACATCAGTTGGCTTAAGAACTAAGTATCAACCAAAGGAATCCTTTTATGTTCAATCTGCAGTATTAGATGGCGTGCCGGGTGATCCCGATAATCCGACCGGAACCAAGATTCACTTTAAAAAAGGTGACGGACTCTTAATAGCAACTGAGGTGGTTTATCTAACTGGAGTTG
>JACZYS010000120.1 GCA_022570975.1 Candidatus Zixiibacteriota bacterium
CCTGTTTTCGGTGAACTGCTGATTAAAGGAAATGTTGCCAGATTTAGTCTGATGCTCTCTATCCTATTTAAGTCAGGACTACCGCTCATAAAGTCATTAGATTTGCTCAGCAGCTCAATTAAAAACGCCGTTATTGGTCTTGAAATAAGGAAAATGTCCACAATCTTCAAGGATGGTCAGGAAATCAAGCTACTTTCAAATGAATTCAAGTATTTCCCTGAATTATCCCTGCAGATGATGTATATAGGACTTGAGTCCGGTTCTCTGGATACCCTGCTTGGAAAGATTGGAGATCATTACCGCAAAGAGGTAAAGTACCGCTCAAGCCAGCTGGCAGCAATTTTGGAACCGCTTTTGACTGTGGTTATGGGAGTTTTTGTTTTGATTTTGGCTCTGGCCATATTCCTCCCCATGTGGAACTTAATACAAGTATTCAAGAACTAAAGTTTACTCGCAATTGACAATTTTCGTCTGCAACTATTAAGGGCTTACACAATTAGCCGATATTTAAGAAAAGACATAAATCATAAACAGGACTATATTGGAGGGTTCGAATGAATCTCATCAAATCAAATCAAAAGGGTTTCACTCTGATTGAACTGGTTATCATCATTGTCGTCTTAGGCATACTTGCTGCCGTGGCAATACCAAGATACCAGAACATTACCGCAGAAGCGAAAGAGGCCGCAGCACGCGGTGCTCTCGGCGCAATTCGCTCCGGTATCACAATTTTCTATGCCAACCAGGCCGTAACTACCGGTATTGCAATTTGGCCGACTCAAGTTCAGCTTGAAGCAAGAGATACAGTCATGGCTTACGGATTTCCAAGCAACCCTTACCAGCTCAAGACTAATGCGCCGGATTCAGTTGTAACCGGCGTTACTAAAGGTACCATAGTTGGTGCAAGAGGCGGCTGGGCATATGAAGCAACCACCGGCGAAATCTGGCTTAATACAAATACTGCGACCGTTTCAGAGAATTTGTGGTAAGCTAAGAAGAAAGTGATCAAAATGTTGCGCCAGTCGTGCAATTTAAAAATAAAGCTCGACCATCGAGGATTCACTCTGGTCGAGCTTGTTATTATAATCATGGTTCTGGGCATTCTGGCTGCGGTTGCCATTCCAAGATTTTCCAATATGGCAGAAAGCTCAAAAGTGACTGCTACTCAAAAAGAGTTACAGAACATTAAAAGGGCTTTGGTTGGTAATCCTGATATAATTTCCGGTGGTGTATATGTTAACCGGGGGTTTGAGGGTGATTGCGGGTTTCTTCCCTCCCTGTTATCTGACTTAACCAACAGACCGGGAAGTCTTCTTGTATATGACAAACTGACCAGACTGGGCTGGAACGGTCCTTATCTGGAGAATAACAGCGGAGAATATGCCTTCGATGCCTGGGGCATAAGCTATATCTATGATTCCGGAAATCGGAGAATTATGTCGGTTGGGGGAGTTGATTCTATAATTGTTAACTTCTGAATAAAATTATGAATTTTAGAGACATAAAGACATTATTCACCTCGCTGAGTTCAGGGATTAAGCGAAAAGAAAAAAAACAGCAGGCGTTTTCTCACTCTAAATCTGTTATCAAACATAAAATGAACTTAAGCTTTGGAAAGAAGCTCTCATTCTACGTGGACGATGACAATATCTCGATGTCATCGGTTTTGAATCTTGGCTTCCACAGAAAAATTCTTAAAGCAGAACTTGTTGCAATTCCCACAACTTATTCATCAACTGATATGCAAGCACATTTTATAAGCAACACCATTGAGAAATTCATTGCTGATAACGGAACTCCTTTTTCAATAATCTCAATCGTTATCAGCGGAAAAGAAACTACTTTTAGAAATTTTCTGATGCCGGATTTGAGGAGAAAAGAACTTGATTCGGCAATTAAGTTTGAGGTGAAAAACAGGACTCCTTTTCCGGAAGATAATTGCGTATATGACTATTCAGTCTCGGGCATAAATGAATCAAAAGAAAAGAAAGAAAAAGTCATTGCTCTTTATGCTTCCACAAAAAGAAAAGTATTGCAGCAAATATCTTTCTTTGAAAAGATTTCAAAAACAGCCGATAACGTTAACCATCTTCAGGAAGTAACCGGTCATTTACTGGGCGACCTAAGTACTTTTGACAGCAACAGAACATACATAGTCTTAAAAGTTTCAAACCAGAGCTCAGAGATATCTTTCTTTAAGAACAAACAGCTCCAGTTTTTTCATATAATCACTCATGAAATGAACGACACAGAACATGATGAGCGCTATGTCGCTAATAAAGCTGTTAGCATTTCAGGCTGAATACAGACCGCACTTGATTTCTATGCCGGACAGTTTCAGGTAGAACTTGATTCAGAAATTCTTGTTTACGGAAGCCCGCCATATATTAGAAAGCTGATATTTGAACTAAATGAAAAGTCAATTATTAGCTTCAGCCTCTTTCCAGTTAAGCAGCTGAATATTCATTCAGAAATAGATCCGGATCTGATATTGGTTAACTTACCGTCAATTGCTACTTCTTCCTGCCGTGCACGATTGCGGAATCTTCTCCCTCAAGAGCAAAAGCTCATTAAGAAGGAGAAGAAAGAAATACAGGTTGGTGCACTTTCTGTCGCCGGAATTTCTTTGGTTCTGCTGCTCGGATGGTCATTCTTGTACAGCAAGATAGAATATAGTGTCAATGAGCTAAATGAAATTACCAACCAGATTGAACTGTTTAAAAATTCAGAAGCATTTCATAAATATAATAACTTGAAGAATCAGATAATTGCTCATCGCTCATATATTGACGAAAGTAAGAGCAAAAAAGGTCTCTTTGCTCCCAACTTAAAAGAGCTTTCCAACCTTACTCCCTCAACTATTAAGATGCTTCATCTGGACATGCGCAATAATGACGCAATCATAATTATGTCGATGCAGGGAATAGTAATTTCAAGTGACATCCCTCCGGAGATAATTCTGGCAGAATATGTTGAATCTCTTAACTCATCACCCCTTTATTCAGACGTCAAATTAGTGAGGAGTGCAAAAAAGGAAATCAAAAAAGGTTTTGAAATTGAATTTGTGTTAGACTTCAGAGGCAAGGTATGAACAACAATCTGACAAAATTTACCGTCACTATTATTGCAATCCTTTTATTTTGGACAGTTTTCGTTTACTATCCGGCCCAGAGCAAACTCAGCGAAATATCTAAGGACAAACAAGAACTCTCCGCACAACTTGCCGATTTCCGGAAGACCGTTTCACAACTTCCGGAATTTATCAATACTTTTCAAAATCTGGAATCAATAAGAAAGACCCTCAATGAAAAGTTATATACTAAACAAGATGTCCTGAGACTCTTTGACCGTCTGGACTCGCTGGCCGTATCTTACAATTTGCACTTATATGAAATAACTCCCCCGGTAAGTGAACTGTTATACTTGAACAAGATTGTATCAGATTCTACTAAACCACTGCACTTAAATATTACTCTCAAGCTAAGAGGCGACTATGTGAATTTCGGGAAATTTTCTGAAATTCTGGAGAAGGAAAAATATTTCCAGAAACTCAACCATTGCCAGATAATTGGTTCTCGCAGAGAATATTTTAAGCTTAATCACCTGCTGGGATTTAAGGCAATACTTGGAAGTGATGTTGACCGATCATGAATGAAAAAACAAGAAAAAGAATCGTTTACTCAATCTTAGTCGTAGCTGTTATCTGGGGTGCATATAATATCAAGCTGTCGGAAAGTGCAAAAGAGAACCATAAAAACCAAACCGCCATACAACAGTCAATTGCGGCTCAGGGTAAACTCGACAAACAAAGAGAAGAGTTGATAAAGACATATTCAAAACAAGACTGGGGAAAAGATCCTTTTAAAACGGTGAAGATGACGTACAGACCTCAGAAAAAAGTGGTATTCAACAAACCTAAATGGAAGTTAACCGGAATCATGTACAACACTGTTAATCCGCTGGCGGTAATTAACAAGAAAGCTGTTTCTGTCGGTGACCGGATAAATAACGGAAAAGTTATTTCTATAAAAAGAGATAAAGTAATAATAGAACATAATGGTAAGCAATATACATTAAAAGTAACAAAAGGTTAGATTATGAAAATTAGATTTTTATCAATAGCGCTTCTTCTTTTTTCCCTGTTATCCCCCGTTTCATTTTCAGCGGGGATTGACAGCGGCGAGAAACTATCTATAGAATTGGAAAACGTTTCTGTCTCCACGGCGATGAATATGATTGCCAAACAATATAACTTAAATATCGTAGTAAGCGGAGATGTAAGCGCCAGCGTCAGTGTTAAGCTCCACGATGTCGAATTATCTACCGCATTGGATGCAATATTATTGCCAAATGGCTATAATTACTATATTCAAAACGATGTAATTATCGTAAAATCAGCAAAAACTAGAGTCGTGGGTGAATTTATTTCAAGAGTTATTCGACTGGATTATATTGACCCGATAACCGCTCAAAAAGCCCTGGCCACAAGAACATCAGAGCATGGCCAGATTGTCATCCTGGACAAAACTACTGATGATTTAAAAGACAAGAGATATCATCCAAATAAGATTATGATATCAGACTTCCCTCAGGTTATCTCCGCCATGGAAGAAATTATCAAAGAGATTGATAAGAAGATAAACTTATATCAATTGAAGTCAGGATAATAGAAACAATTCTGGACAAAGATTCCAAACTTGGATTCAACTGGCCATCAAGCATTAATATAAACTTGAAATCCATCAGTAACGTCACTTCCGGAAGTTCAACAACAACCACGACCGGTAACAAGTTTGCCATAAGCAAGGACTTAAATAGCGGGAGTTGGAACTGGGGAACTTTATCGGTCGATGAACTTCAAATCGTATTGGACCTTTTGGATCAAACCAATAACAGTAAACTAATATCTAATCCCAGAATTACGACTCTGGAAAATCACGAGGCAGAAATTAAAATCCTGACAATTATTCCTATCCCAACAATCAACCGTTTTTCGGAAGCTGCCACCACTACCGATATTCTTACTTTTCAGGATGAAGAAGTTGGCATTACTTTGAGAGTTACTCCAAGATTAAATTCTTATGGACAGATTACAATGGAAGTCCATCCCTCGGTTCAAGATATAATCGGTTTTTCGGGACCGGTTGAAAACCAGAAACCAATCACATCGGAGCGCTCGATAAAGACTAGAGTGACAGTGAACGATGGTGAAACGGCGGTATTGGGGGACTGTTGAAAGAATCTGAAATTAAATCTGAGAAGAAATTCCCGCTTCTGGGTTCGATTCCATTATTGGGAAAACTTCTTTTTACCAATAAATCGGTCGAAACAAGAACAACTGACTTAATTATTTTAATTACACCAAGAGTACTTTAAATATTTTATTCTCTCAACCGTCAATCATCCATTTTCGGCAACGGCTGAATAAGAGTTGAAGCGACAGAACCAAAAATCCAATATCTCTGAAAAGAGCTTCCCTTGCAGAATCCGAAGATGCAGCCGATGCCTTGAAACATCCGCAGTCAATTGAAATACCTCTGGCAATAGCTGTAGAAAGTGCGGCCATAAAGACAAGCAACAACATATTTACCCAGAAGACCGAACCTTTATAAAAGAATCCAAGAATCAGTCCGACACCGCAGAGCATCTCCAGCCATGGTATAACAATTGCCATTAGATTTATAAGTTTCCCCGGGACGATGTGATAAAACCAGATAGATTTTGCAAAACCAGCAGGATCAATTATTTTTGTATAGGCCGCGTAAATAAAGATTCCCCCAATAAAAAGCCTTGAAAAAAGAGTCAGATAGTCGTTATCGATTATTCTTCGCATTCTGCACTCCTTTCAATCTCCAGCTCAAATTTTTCCCATTCAGTTGCACCGCCAAAAAATATCATCACTCCCGTATATCCTTCATCCTGAAGATTCCTGGCAAGATGCAATGACAGGTCACACTCTTCCCCGCTGCAAAAAACTATCAGAGGAAGATCCTTCTCTGCTCCGCCTAAAACAGAATCCAAATAAGGTTTTAAATCACCCTCCGGCAAATATTCAAAGGGCATATTCAGAGATCCGGGAATTGTGGCACAAACAAATTCTTCCGGGTCACGGGCGTCAATAAAGATTGTTTTCCCCAAAGAGTGTTCCATCTGAGCCACATCAATAGCAATAAACGGTGGGTCTCCTTCTTCTGCCGACGGCGGTACAATTGGTCCGTCACCGCTTGAAAGGTCTCGCCAGTTGCCAATCAGCTCAACACCGCCTGAAAACAATTTATTTCTTACAATTCCAAAAATTGCTGCAAAAACCAAGAGCCATATTATTTGTCTAAAATTATAATTCATACTTTACCAATTCAATTTCTCTCTTATACAACTGTTCTCCAAAAAGAGCCTTTTTTTATTATTGACCTTCATGTCCGAGTGCAATCATAATGACAACCCCAAAAATCAGCAACAACAATTTCAGCCACCGGTTTTCATGAGTATGAAAAACTTCCGGCAGCAAATCACCGGTTGCAACATATAGAAATGTTCCTGCTGTTAAGGCCGTCAAGTATACAAGCATTTCCGGAGGCAGTGAGGAGAAAACCGGTGCAAAGCCAATTGCACCCAAGGGAGTCATCAGAGAAAATATGAAAATTAGGCCAACAGTTTTTCTGGTAGAAGTCTTGCTCAACATAAATAAAGAAGAAAGAGAAAAAGAAGCCATTGACTTGTGAGCAATTATGGAAATAAAAATTAAAGTCCCCAGTTCTGCTTTTAATGAACCAACCGCCAGTCCAAAACCTTCAATAAGTGAATGGACAGAAAATCCTAAAAAAGCCGTAATAGATACGATTCTGTGGCTTTCTGAGTCACCTTGGCCTCTTTTTATGAATAAAATTCTTTTGAAGAATAGAATAATCAGGTAACCAAGCAAAATTGTAAGAGCAATATAGCTTTTATCTGGCTGGGAATGATGAGCAAAAGATTGAGGCAGCAGGTATAAAAATACAACCCCAAGAAAAACCCCAGCCCCTAAAGAGAGAAAGAGATGTAGATTTTCATAACTCCATTTTCTTAAAAGGGTGACCAACCCGCCTACTAAAGCCGCAAGAAATATAATAGCGGAATATAATAACAATCCTGACTCTATCATGGTTGGCAAGGAAATCCAGAGTCAACAACCTGTCAAGTATTAACTAAAACTAAAGGGAATCTTAAAGTCAGATTCCCTTTAGTAACTTATTTATTTGGTGATTGTTGTTTAATTCCATCTGTTGAAATGGGAGTGTTTTTCAGTTCGTGGTACGAGTAAATCATACTGACCACCTAATATTTTACCCACAACAAGATTGAATTTTGATGGAGACAAAAACTGTAAACTATAAGGGTGCCAGCAGTTTTTTTCTCCTCGTTTTGCAAATTTTTCTGGCTCTTTTCTCTTCGGCATAGAAATTCTCCCTTCTTCTTAAAAAATTTCCCCTCTATCAGAAACTTTAAGTTCGATATCAGATAGTGGCGGTTAGGGAGACCGGGATGCTCCGTTTATTTAACCTTTTATCACCCCTTCCTTGGGTCAAAATGTTTACTACCTAAATTATAGATTTTTTTAAATCTATGCTCTAATTACAAATAAGTTTTTTAACATACACTCAAGAAGTGAAAATTTGGTGTAATTTCTTGATAGCTCTATGCTTATAAATATTTACAACCTGTTGGGTAATGCCCAGAAGCTTTGCTATTTCTCTTTCTTCTTGCCGCGAAGGTACATGTGCTGCAAAACAAGCCGGGGTTGCATGCGTTATAGTAGATGTCGCAATTAAACCGGTTGATTTATTTTTGTCTCGAGCTCCTTCAAGCACTGTATAAATCCTTTG
>JACZYS010000121.1 GCA_022570975.1 Candidatus Zixiibacteriota bacterium
AATAAAAAAGGCAAGCAACAGGGTAATCAGGTCAGCATATGTCAAGAGCCATCTATCTGAATTTTCAGAAAAATCAATTTCCCTTTTTCTTCTTCTACTCATGCTAAGATACCGCCATAACTCTGTTCTTGGGACTCATAAATGAGAGAAGTCTCTCTCTGATACTTCTTGGATTTTCACCGGACTGAAGGGCTATTAAGCCTTCGGTTATGAGTTCCAGGTGAGCTACTTCTTCTTCGTGGCGCATCTTCAGTTTATCGGAAATTGGAAGGAGGAAAATATTTGCCAGCCCCACTCCCCACAATGTTGCTATAAAAGCCGCCGCTATAGCGTGGGCCATTTTGGCCGCGTCATCAGTATTGCCCAAGGTCTGAATAAGTCCCAAGACAGTTCCAAGAATTCCCATCGTTGGTGAAAATCCACCGGCTTTATGGAAAAAGAAAATTCCCTTTTTATGTCTTTCACTGATATTGATTATTTCCGTTTCCAAAATATCACGGAGTACAGTTAACTCGGTCCCATCAATTACCAGCTGGACAGCTTTTATAAAAAAGGGGTCTTCAATATCATCAAGTGACGACTCAAGCCCAAGGATACCGTCTTTTCTTGCTTTTTCCGCAAGATAAACTATCTCATCAATTGTATCGTGGAAATAATATTTGCTGTTGCTAAAGGCGAGTTTCAGATATGCCGGTACTTTGGCTACGGTTGACATGGAAGTCGTAATGATGGTTGCTCCAAAAGTTCCTCCCAGGACAATTATCATGGGCGAGAGTAGAAAGATTGTTGAAACCTTGCCGCCCTCCATTATAAACGAACCAACTATAGCCCCAAGAGCTATTATGAGACCAAATATTGTAGCAAAATCCATTAAGAAACGCCTTGTTTAAGATATTTTTAACCGTAGCTGTAGCTATCAGTTAAGATATCGGCATTTTGCTGTATAATTATAGGGCAGTTTTGACCAATTTCTCAACCCTTAAGTCAGTTCTAGCGGAGTCAAGTAGTGTAGCCTTTCATTTCAAGAATCCTTTCGACTACGCTAAAGGCGACTCATTTTCCGATAGCATCGAAGAGTCTTTTACAAAATAGATGAAGAGTTAACTCTTGCAAAATTGGTCAAATTAACTATCTTATTATGACGTTCACAAATTAGTAACAGCCTTTTTTGAAGGGGAATGATATGACCAAGTGTAATTCATTTGCTTTTCACCAGATTTCTTTCTTTCTAATTGTAATCTTCTTATTCACTCCACAAGAATCGTATTCAAAAGAATCGGTCAAAAGTGCGAACCTGTCAAACATTCAGGTAACAAAGAATTTAGTCTCAATGCCTCTGGCATTTACAACGAATCAGGGTCAGTGGGATGAAAAAGTCAAATTTAGAGCTAATGCCGGCGGTGCCACCATGTGGTTTGCACCCGATGGCGCTTACTATCAGTTTACTCGCACAATTAAATCAGATAACTCAATTGGGCGGCAGACGCCCTCGTCTGCCCCTCTTCACGATTTAGATAGAGAGCCAGATTCTTATGAAACGATGATGATCAAAGCCAATTTTGTGGGAGCTAATTCAAAGCCAACCATGATTGGTGTTGATATGATGGAATACAAATGCAATTACTTCATTGGCAATGATCCAAATGAGTGGTACACAGATGTTCCAAACTACAACGCTGTAATTTATGAAGAGATATATGACGGTATCGACCTTAAGTATTATGGTAACGGCAGACAAATGGAATATGATTTCATCGTCTCCCCGGGTGCAGACTACACTCAAATAAAAATTCAATATGAAGGTGCAGAGTCTATTTCACTAAATGATAACGGAGAATTGGTGGTAACAACCAAATGGAGCGAAGTTGTTGAACAAAAACCTGTTATCTATCAATTAGATGACAATAACTCTCGTTTAGCAGTTGTTGGAGAATACAAAATACATGATGACAATTCCTTCGGTTTTGAACTTAGCAGCTACAATCCCGACTTGCCATTGGTCATTGACCCGGTTCTAACTTACAGTACCTACTTAGGTGGTAGTTGGCAAGATTATGTCGAAGACATCGCAGTAGATGCTTCCGGGGCGGCGTATGTGACGGGATGGACATCTTCCACCGATTTCCCAACCCTCAACCCTTATCAGGGAACATTTCAGGGGAATCCGGAAGGATCTGCAGATGTTTTTGTCACCAAGCTCAACAGTTCTGGTAACAGCCTGGTTTACAGCACCTACTTAGGTGGTAATTTCCTTGATTTTGCCCTTGGCATCTCAATAGATGCATTCGGGGCAGTGTATGTAGTGGGACATACACTTTCCACGGATTTCCCGACACTCAACCCGTATCAAGGTACATTGCGGGGGCTTGAAGACGCTTTTGTCACCAAGTTAAGCAGTTCCGGCAATGCTTTGATATTCAGCACCTACTTAGGTGGCAGTACTTCCCACTTCGATACCCCTGATGAGGATATAGCCTCTGCCATCGCAATAGATGCTTCCGGGGCGGTGTATGTAGTGGGATATACATATTCCACCGATTTCCCGACACTCAACCCGTATCAAGGAACACATCAAGGTGGTGATGGGAGTTGGGATGTTTTTGTCACCAAGCTAAGCAGTTCCGGCAACAGCCTAATTTACAGCACCTACTTAGGTGGTAGTGGTTATGATTTTGGCCATGGCATCGCAGTAGATGCTTCCGGGGCGGCGTATGTGACGGGATATACAGGCTCCACCGATTTCCCGACGCTTAACCCGTATCAAGGTACATTGCAGGGTGGTTTAGACGCTTTTGTCACCAAGTTAAGCAGTTCCGGCAATGCTTTGATTTACAGCACTTATTTAGGTGGTAGTGATGGTGGGGGGATATAGCCAATGCTATCGCAGTAGATGCTTCCGGTGCGGCATATGTGGCGGGACATACATGGTCAGCCGATTTCCCCACACTCAACCCATTTCAGGGAACATTTCAGGGTGAAATATTTGATGCTTTTGTGGCTAAATTGATACCGGGGATTCCCAATTGTTGTACTCTTCCTGGTGACTTTGATGGAAATAGTGAAATCAATATTGTAGATTTAACTACAACTGTAAATTGGATGTTTAAGGGTGGTGCTGATCCCGCATGTCTCAATGATGCTGATGTCAATGGAGACTGTGATGTCAATGTTGTCGATTTAACTTACCGAGTCAATTATATGTTCAAAGGCGGTCCAGATTTGGTTTGTGGTTGTGTTGAATAGGATTCTTGTTTAAGAGTTTCTTTTAGAATCAGGCATCTCGACTCCGCTCGATGTGACTTAGAGAGTAATATTTCGTATTATGAAAAAGTCAGGAGAACGGGGCTCCTGACCTACGAGAAGTCTAAAATAACAATGATAAAATGGGCAGGTGAGGACACCTGCCACCCACAAATATAGTAAGTGCTAAATAGGGGCAGGTGAGGGCACCTGCAGACGACGAAGTTACGTCAATTCTGTTTTGTAGGTCAGTCAGCCCTGTACTCAAAACGTCTTTTTATTTGCTTATACAGCATTGACATGAAAATTTCCCTTTGCGTCATTTCGAGCGGAGTCGAGAAATGCTGCATGATAGGCTGGAAGAACCCTTCGACTACGCTCAAGGCGACTTTTTCTCACATAGACATATGAGTCAGTCCAATTGTTTTAGGAGTAGGACAAAACCGGACTGCTTCGCCGAGCCTCGCCGTGACGAAGAGTGAGAACTGGAGCACATGAGTTATCTACAATGTTATGTCGTTTTCCGTCATCCAGTTTCGTAATGTTCTTGCGGTGACACCCAATTCATCGGCGGCGGCAGTCTTGTTGCCGTTTGTTCTCTTGAGGGCGTTCAAGAAGACGATTTTCCTGATTTCTGACATTTTCATCGGTTTGTTAACAAATGGAATGCCATCATCCAAGCGGCCAATGGCCAGCTCCGGTGGGAAATCTGTCGCAGTTAGAACTTTGTTAGTAGTAGAAATAACCGCTCTTTCTATTTGATTTTCAAGCTCTCTCACGTTTCCGGGCCAATGATATTTCATGAGCAGCTTGAGCGCTGACTGGTCAATATTTTTAATTTCCAGCGAATTTTCTTTGTTAAACTTATCAATGAAATGCCTTGCCAATAATGGGACATCTTCAATTCTATCTTCAAGCGGTGACAAATTGATTGGATAAACATTGAGTCTCCAGTATAAATCTTCGCGGAAGTTTCCTTCTGAGACAAACTCTTTCAAATTCCTATTAGAAGTTGCCAGAATGCGGACATCGACAGATATTGTCTGGCTTGATCCGACTCTTTCAAATTCCCTTTCCTGTATTACTCGCAGTAATTTTGACTGAAGATTAATTGGCATTTCCGTAACTTCGTCTAAAAGCAGAGTTCCGCCATCGGCCATTTCAAATCTTCCCCGGTTTGCTTTTTTGGCATCGGTAAAAGCACCTTTTTCATGGCCAAAAAGCTCAGCCTCCACAAGGTGTTCCGGTAAAGCGGCGCAGTTAAGTTTTATGAACGGTCCGTCGGCTCTGGGAGAACTATAATGGATGGCACGGGCAATCATTTCTTTGCCGGTTCCGGAAGGCCCGGTTATCATTACTGTTGTCCTGACTTTCGCAATTTTTTGAACTTGCTCAAAAACATCATTCATCTTATTGGACTTACCAATCATACCCTGAAACTTGTTGGCTATATCTTCTCTAAGATTTGCATTCTCTGTTTTTAAGTCCATCATCTGGGCAACCCGGCCCAATGTATGTTCAACAGTTTCCGGAACGACCGGCTTAATCAAGAAATCATAGGCGCCAAGTTTGATAGCTTTGACGGCTGTTTCAATCGTTCCAAAAGCGGTTAAGATAACGACCGGCGTCTCCGGAGACATTTTTTTTATTACGCTTAAGAGAGTCAGTCCATCCATCTCTTTCATTTTCAGATCAGTGAGAACAATGTCATATGATTTTCTTTTTAATTCTTCAACAGCTTCTTCCCCGGAGAAAACCGGATGAGGCAGATATTCTGCTCGCTCCAGTGTCTCTACGAGCAAATCATTTACCAGGGTATCATCATCAACTACCAGTACTGAATATTTCATCTTTTAAACTCCATGTTATTGACATCAATCTTAGTCGGCAAAACAACATGAAAGGCGGTTCCCTTTCTGGAACTGCTTTCAACAACAATATCTCCGCCATGAGCCTTGACTATCCTCCATGAGATAGCTAAACCAAGCCCGTTTCCACCTTGCTTGGTCGTAAAAAACGGCGCAAAGATATGGTCAAGGTCTTGCATTTTTATTCCGGGACCGTTATCCCGTATTACTGTTTCAACCACAGTTTCATCAACACCCAAAATAAGTCTCTTTGAAAAACGCCCGACCGCACTCTGGCGGGGAAGCTTTGATACTTTAATATCAATTCTGCCTTCTTGACCAGATACTTCTATGGCATTGGCGATAATATTTAAGAACACCTGTCTAAGTAATAGTTTGTCAAAGCTGAGCATGAGCGGGGTCTCTTCAAAAATCTTATTATAGCTAAACTGTATTTCTCTGTGGTTTATCTTTTTAGGGTTTTCAAGTTTATAATCTTCGATTATCGATCTCATATACTTGATGTAATCGGTGGTTGTTTTATTGAGCTCTTCCATGCGAGTGTAGTTTAATAGAGATGTGACAGTATCATTAAGTTTATCAACTCCTCTGATAATTTTCTTCACCAGAGTTCTGCGAGGGTCATTTCTGTCAAAATCTCTTTCCAAAAGCCCCGCAAATCCGGCAATTCCGGCAAGCGGGTTTCTGACCTCGTGAGCTATAGTCGCAGCCATTTCTCCAAGGGCGGCCATGGTGTTTAACCGGGCTAATTCCTGCTCCATCTTTTTTACTTTTGTTAAGTCTGTAAATACTTCAACGGCTCCGTTTGGCTTTTGCCGGTCGTCATATAAAATGGCCGTGGAAACCGAAAGTTGGAGTATTGTGCCGTCTTCTAAATTTATCTTTTTCTCTACGGAATCTACTGTGTTTGCAGTCTCTGCCGTTCTCAAAGCATTTGCGGCAAACGGTTGTCCGGGCGGGATGATGTCCCGGTATTGTTTCCCGACTGCTTCTGAAACAGGTATTCCCATTATAACAGCAGCTGCCGGATTGAAATGAGTAATTATTCCGTTTTGGTCAACAGCAATAACACCGACAGAAATTGACCTCAAAATAGAGTTCAAGAACTGAGTGGCGGTTAAATTTTGTTCCGTTAGACTAACCAGTCTGTTATTTGCCAGAGACAATTCTCTGTTTTGGCCGGTAAAATCTTCTTTCAATTCTATATATTTACGTTGTAAAGAATTAATTATCCGATTAAACGATGCATAAGACTCTGTAAACTCCGAAATCCGGCTGTTTTCAGTCCCCTTACCGACAACCGCAACCTTTTCTTCATCCATGAAGCTCTCCCAGGCAGTATTATTTTATTAAAATATCTGGGGAATACGGATTTTTTTCAACAAAAATTTTGACTAAAAATATGAGACTATTTCATTTGAGATATCTTCAATTGAGGCAACATGATCGGCTATTCCGGCATCAACGACTGCTTTTGGCATTCCATAAACTACGCAAGAGGTTTCATTCTGGGCAATTATCACGCTATTTTTTGATTTCATATGCTTCATACCTTCCATGCCGTCATTTCCCATTCCGGTCAAAATAACGCCCATTGACCTTCCGCCAAAAATCTCAGCAACAGAGTTCATCAGAATATCGACACAAGGTTTGTAAAGGGACTCTTGGGGATGATTGGTCACAATTGCAATCGCCTTTGACCCCGATTTTCTAATCAAAAGATGTTTCTGACCGGGAGCTATGTAGACAACGCCAGCTTCAATCTCTTCGCCACCGTGAGCCTCAACAAC
Organism: Candidatus Zixiibacteriota bacterium; assembly: GCA_022570975.1. Classification (GTDB taxonomy): domain Bacteria; phylum Zixibacteria; class MSB-5A5; order GN15; family FEB-12; genus JACZYS01. The sequence continues at coordinate 6,899 of JACZYS010000121.1, forward strand.
GCTTACCTGTGAGAGAGAGTTAAGCCTGTCTGCAAGTGATTTTGTAAACTTGGCCGGCATATGCTGGGCCAGAACAATCCCTACCGGGAAATTGCGGGGAAGTTTTGGAATAACATCCTGAAGTGCCAGCGGTCCACCGGTCGAGGATCCAATTGCTATAATGTCAATCGGATGATTTCTTTTCTTGATCCCTCTGGCCACATTTGAGATTGGCGACTTAATAATCCCTGCTGATCTGGTGGCAGTGTTTTTCTTGCCGCTCATCGCAAGTCTTCTTTTTATGCTGGCCATCATCGTATGTTTGTGGCTGACGATATTTTTTATTTTGTTTATCAGCTCATCCTGAATCTTGACAATATCTAAACTTACAAAAGAGAGCTGTTTTGGAATGAAATCAACGGCACCAAGTTCCAAAGCGTCCAAAGTTGCATCGGCACCTTCAGTTGTTAAAGAAGAAAGCATTACTACCGGCATTGGGTGTGAGGCCATAATTTTCTTTAGAGCGGCCAGCCCATCCATGCGGGGCATCTCAATATCCATAGTAACCAAATCTGGCCTCAGTTTTAATGCTTTTTCAACGCCCTCTTCTCCGTCTCTTGCCGACCCAATTACCTTGATATCCGGATCTGTTTCCAGCATCATGGTTATGGCTTTACGCATGAAAGCAGAGTCATCGACAACTAATATTTTGATAGTTGGATTATGTTGAGAGGACATCTTAATTTCCCTTTTCAGTCATCTGTCTACAGCTTTAGTTTCTTGGCTACGCCAAAGAGTCCGGGGATATCAACAATCAGTCGTATTCTACCGTCACCCAATATTGTAGCTCCTGCTATTCCTTGCGTAGAGCCCAAATAATTTCCAAGAGATTTAATTACAACTTCTTCCTGTCCTAAGAACCGGTCAATACTGATGCCAAGTTTCTTTTCTGCAAAGCCAACAACGACAATGTAT